>JAUUVJ010000056.1 GCA_030589605.1 Candidatus Hodarchaeota archaeon
AAAGAGTGATAGTAAAAGCAAATTCTCAACAGTTCGCTCAAATAGAAAGCGCGCACGATCAATAAAGGACAGAGAAGAAATTTATCAAGAAATACTACTGAAAGGTAGAGAATTATTTCTCACCGTTGGTTTTGAAAATTTCAGTATAAGACAACTTGGAAAGGCTCTTAATATGTCCCCTAGTAATCTCTATAATTACTTTGAAGACAAACGTGCCTTATGGATTACTATTGTCAATAGTCATTTTGATGAATTTACGACTGGCCTTAGAGAGGTATCCAACACAGCATATACTTCTTTTCAACAATTGTTTGATAAGATACTCGAGTATTACTTTTTATTCGCTTTAGAAGATCTTCAACGATTTGAAATAATGTTTTTAATCCCACCTCCTAGCTCCAAAAGGAAGATACATGAAGTTAAAAAAGTACAATTACATGAGTCACAGGAATTACTAGAAGTTTTGGTGAAGCAAGCTATCAAGAATAAAGAATTACCTGATGGGGATTCAGTTCATTATGCTCATTTTTTTTCTGGATTAGCATTAGGATTAGTTCTAGAAGTTTTTCCAATGTGTAAGAATAGGGAAGAGCATCCTGATGTAGAAAAACCAGATTTATTTTTTGAATTTGTGCGACAAGTCGCCTCCAGATTATTTATTGCGGAAAAAGAATTTAAGTAGTTGTGGGAAAGTCAATGAAAAGTCATTCAACATAATTATTCAACAAGTAGGGATTTCTAAAGATTTTAAGAAGGATGCTGACTTCTTCTAGGCTAATAAAACAAAAAGGGGGGATAAAACATACTGAAAAAGGAATACATTTTAGACAAGAAATATCAAGAGTATTCTGTTGTTGATTTTAATGGAAATAATTAGTTCAAATTGTAAAGTTAAACTTCGTTTTTTTTCAATGAATTGGCAAATATAACGTATAACTAGGTCTTAGTGATCTTCTTCAGTGCTGAAATTAGTTTTGTCCGATCAAAAAATACTTCATTTCTTGTTATCTTACCCTTCTTCATTTCAACGATGTCTATTCCATACTCTAGCACCTCTTCTTCACCTACAGGTATTCTTGTCCAGGAAACTATACCAGGATATCAACAGTGGTTTATCGCTTTTCCTTTGGCCGATTTTTGGATTGCGGGTTGTTCACTTCTTGCAAGCATATTTTTACTAAGAGATGATGAGCGAGCGATTCCAATGGGGATTTCTACTGGATCTAGTCTGATATTTCTTGGCTTATATGCCCTTTTATATGGATTCAATACTGGTTTATTATTTATTTTAACAATCGACGAAATTATAGAAATATGTATCAAGGTTTACTGTCTAACAGTTGGCCCCTATCTTATCATTTCTTTCTGGCAAATGAGATAATTTTATAACCTCTATCAAGTTCAAGATTATCGAAGATGAAAAGGTGAAAGATGAAACTGACTATACAAAACATAGTAATTGCGAATGCTAAGGAACTAATACGAAAAAGAAGATCAATTCGGACATATAAACAATTACCTATTCCAAGAGAAAAAATAATCCAGTTAAGCAATTATTTCGATCATTTTTCCCAAAACCCATTTGAAGGAAATGTTCGTTTTGAAAATTTGGAGCTTGAAGGACTAAGTAGATCGGAAAAACGACGTTTTGGGACGTATGGTTTTATTCATGGCGCAAACACGTTCATTGTCGGGATTATTACTAAACCAACGAAATATGATTATGAACATTTCGGCTATCTCTTTGAAAGAGTAATTTTATTCGCAACTTACTTAGGTTTAGGAACTTGCTGGATTGGAGGAACATTCAAGAGAAGTGTATTTGCTTTTCAGCTTAGTCTTTCTACAAAAGAAAGAATTCCAGTTATAACCCCCATCGGGATCCCAGCTAAAAGACAAAATCTGCGAAGTAGTATAATAAAAAAGGTAGCTGGATCACATAAGCGAAAACTATGGTCAGAGCTGTTTTTTGAAGGAGAATTCGAGAATCCACTTACTAAAGAAACGGTGCCTCCGTATTCTGAACCACTGGAAATGGTGCGTTTAGCCCCTTCAGCGTCAAATTTTCAACCGTGGAGAATAATTAAAGAAAAGGATAAACATAATTATCATTTCTATATTAATCAAAAACCACATTCGTCTTATAGGATTTTTAAGTATCAAAATTTGCAAAGGATAGATTTAGGAATAGCTGTTTATCATTTTCATGCGACTGTTACACAAATGGGATTAACTGGTGATTGGCAGATATCTAAGCCGAATATTGTAACACCTAATAATATAGAATATTTGATCTCCTGGAATCATGAAGAAAGGAATCACAAGATATAACATCAAGATTCGGAAGGCGGGGTAGTTCCCCGTAATCACACTCTGATTCCAGGTAGGAGTGTTCCAGTTTATTCTGGAGTTTCAAATCAAATCAGTGAACTACCCATACCTAAAGGAATGGGACTTCTGGCAATCTTATTAATTAATTAGCAAGTAAAAAAACCTATAGGATACCAATAAACAATGAAGATAATCATTTACCAAAGGATTAGGCTGTTATGTCATCTATAGAGGATCATATTCGTAATTTAGTTACCAGATTAGGTTTGTTATTTCGATCTCAATTCATTTTAGTGTATATCGTAGGATTTAAACGATTATTTTACCAACAAAGGGAATTAGATTCGAAGAAACGAATATCTATAATTAAGCTCACTCTTTTTATTGTTTATATTGCAGCCTATATTTTCTCTTCTCTTCAGTTTGCCGAAGTGAACATCCCAGCTACCGTTCGCGAGGAGTGGAGCCACAAAGAAAACATTGAATTAATGGAAATGTTTCCATTATCAATCTATGGAGAATTAGCCCACTTAATGCATGCTATTATATTTCTAGCGTTTTTTTACTTTCTTGTTACTCAAGATAAGCCAGTTACCGAGCTTCTCCATTCAATAAAGGACTTTGCATCTCAGAGTAAAACTCATACTATAGGAGTATTTATCCTCCTTTCATTCAGTGTTTTTTGGGTTTTTCTACAAGTGCTAGATTTTATTTTATTCCCTGAAGCACTAAGGGTAACAATTATTGCCTTGTCTTATGAAGCTGGAATAGGATTATTCATCGCCTGGGTGGTATTACAACCAATATTGGTTTTTAGTGCTCTTCTCCTAACTTTCGACATGATAGCTAAGGATCGTCCTGAACCGTTTAAAGGCTACAATAGAAAAAACATTACCTTATTTGTGGTGTGCCTTGTTATTGTAGTAATATTTGTAGGGATATTTAGTCCAATCTTTAATATAGAGCTGGAAGAGATAAATTCATTCATTCCGATTCCAGGACTAGAAAACATGTTTTATTCCCAAATGGGGGTCTATTTTATGTTAATTGGGGTCATTATTACCACGTTTATAATGGTTTGTTTAATAATAACTGAACTTATAATAAAACGGTTAAAGAGATCCAGTAAGATTCAGGATCACCGTATGGCGAATTTTTTGTTCTTGTTTCCTTTTATTTTGATTTATGTCTTGTTAAAAGCCTTTCCAGCGGCTTTTGCATTTTCAAGTGAATTAAAAACTCTAAATAGTATTCTAGATCTTATTAGCCTCTTCTTTGTCTTATTTTTTGCTATTTTTCGTGTATTAGCAGTCCGTGAGACAGAGAGGAAGGATCTGATTTTAAAGGATTACCTAAATCCTAAGAGATGGGTACAGATAATACCTACTTATGGGAAAGTCTTAGCATTATCCTATCTTGCCTTTGCATCATTCTACGTGGGTTTAGAAGCAAATACTGCCTTTGCTCTTTCTGGAGCAACAAGTATGTTTAAAGAGATACGAATGTATAGCTCTATTGGTTTAACTTTTTTTGCAATGGTTTACGTATTTTGGCGGTACAAACTTGATGATTTGCCAACATCAGAAGATTCTATTAATGCTTAACAAAAATTACTTCACTACTAATGATCAATGATCCTAGAAAACCACCTTACTATTAAACTAGACTTCGCTTTTTCTCAATGAATTGGTAAATATAATGTATAACTAGGTCTTAGTGATCTTCTTCAGTGCTGAAATTAGTTTTGTCCTATCAAAAAATACTTCATTTCTTGTTATCTTACCCTTCTTCATTTCAACGATGTCCATTCCATACTCTAGCACCTCTTCTTCACCTACAGGTATTCTTGCTTTCCATTTTACGATAAATCCCTTAACCGTAGGATATAATTCCTCTTCCTCCCATCTCCAATTTGGATTAGATGCTAACAATTTCTTAAAATACGGTAAAATTTCTCTATGACCTTTTAACCCATGTATATTCGCAGGATCTCGATAGTAAGCATGTTCATCATAGAATTTAATTAATTCAGCAGGATTATTTCCAGTCCAAGCACTAAGCCAATCTTTACAATAAGTTGCTATATCTTGATTAACATTCAAGTTAAATTCACACGACTAAAGGTCAGATTTCCATTTTTATTGCATTTAACTGACGAATTTATATCTTGTTAAGAATAATGAAAAGACTTTGTGATTTTATAATTTTTATATTTTAACTTTGTCAAGTGTGCTAATAATTGATGTATAAGAGCCTTAAGAAACACTCTATTTGTATATTCGTACAGCCTTTCATGACTTCAACCAGATATTAGATTAATTTTCGGAACAGATTACTCATTCACAACTTTTTGGAGCTCACTAATCAGACATTCATCGCGATCAAGAGCTTCTCGTGGAGCTCCAAAAATGATATTATCTTTAAAAAATCGCGGGATAACATGGAAATGGGTATGCATTATTTCTTGCATGGCAGCAGCTTCATTACCCTGATAAACATTGACACCGTCACACTTTAAAACCTTTTTTAAGGTTTTAGCTATTCTAGCTACCGTGATTCCGATCGACGCGATATCTGCATCTTCAATATCATATAAATTATCTGAATGTGCTTTTGGGATAACTAAGATATGTCCACGCGCCACTGGGAAGATATCTAAAATCGCTATAGTCTTTTCATCCTCGAATATTTTCACAGAGGGTTTTTCGTTGTCTCTAATTTCACAGAATATACATTCGGCCATATCTTTAACACCTAAGCTACATCTGATATGAATAGTTGTGGTTCAAACTCCAAAAAACTCTGTTGTTTTTTTACGATCAAATACTACTTTTTCTATTCAAAACGGTATTCATCTACATCCAAAATAGGTTTAAATCCGATATTCATATAAATCTTATTAGAAGTTGGATTTGCTAAATCGGTAAATAGAAAGCAATATTTTTTTCCCTCGTTTAAAATAGATTGACATAACTTTGCAACAACTTCAGTTGCATACCCCTTACACCTAAATTTTGGAGGAGTATAGACCAAATTAATAGCTTTACCATTAGGAGTATCTCGCGAGGCTTTGGCAATGGAAACAATTCGATTATTGATTTTCAAAACGTAAACGACTTTTTCTGAGACTTATTTTTGCATAATCTGAACAATTTGCTTTTGATGTCTCTCCACTTGATTGTTTGGTAAATTAGCAAAAACTTCATGATTGAAATTTTGAGCATAATTAATCAAGAGATCTATATTCTCCTCTGTTGCTAACTCAAATTGATTATCACCTAATGTTTGAGGGTTTACCTCATCTAATTTGTATATACGCTCATTCATATTCAATACCTTAGCTTTTTTGAGTTTCTTTGTCCAAATATCTGCAAATAAAAGAGCTCCGTCCTTGAATCCAAGTATACCTGGAATATCAACCCCGTTTTCAATGAGAAAATCTATAAGAACAGGAATAGAACTTTGATTCTCGGTATACGAAATTATTTGATTATATGGTGGTGTTCTTAGCGAAACCAATACAATACCTGTATTATCGAAAATTGCTATCATTTCGGGAGCGGCTATCGGATCATAAGCTTGAATATTTGTTCTAAGTGTTTCCAATATGCCAAATATTAGGTTATTTTAAGCCTCATATTTTTCTAAGAACCCATAACAAGTTGTGTAGAATTCCTCAACGTCAGTATAAATTTTCCCAAACATTTACTATCATATTAGAAGTCAGAACTTTAATTTAAGTATATTCTCATGAGATTTACTTTCTCATTGAGTTTTATTTCTAGTTAAAATCTTCAGAAGAGATTGAATAATCAAAAATTATCTAAAGGCTATCATATATTGATGGTCTGCGATCCATGAGGAAATGTTTTCGTGCAGGACAGTTCTGAAGAACTGTAAAATCAATATCACTGTAAAGGATGGTATCTTTCATTTTAGGGGCACGTGCAATTACTTCTCCCTCAGCATTTGTAACATAGGATTCACCAGCGAAAGTTACACAATCCTCTTTACCGACCCTATTTACTAGAGCAGTAAAATATCCATTTTGAAAAGCAGCTATCTGTAATTCTGCTTCGAATAATCCAGTTGGCCATTCATCTACAGCTCCTGCTTGTGGAACTACGACTAAATCAGCTCCTTTCAATGCCAAAGCTCTCATGTATTCAGGGAAGTGACGATCATAACAGATAGCGACTCCAATTCGTCCAAATTTTGTTTCGTATACTGGTACACCTAAATCTCCAGGTGTATAATATCCTTGTTCATGAAAACAAGGTGCTTCGAGGATATGAATCATTCTAGTTTTCCCGATAATCTTTCCATCAGCATCTATAACTGGAGATGTGTCGTATGTTTTGTTATTATCCTTTTCAAACAAATTTAGTACTACAACTACCCCTAATTCTTTTGCTTTTAGTGAAAAAAGTTCTGTTGTAGGACCAGGTATAGATTCTGCAGAGTTAAGAGATTCCCGGGTAGCTGGATGTTGAGGCCAAAAGAATTCAAGAGCTAATTCTGGAAAAGCTATCAAATCAGCACCATTAGCAGCTGCTTTCTCTAAGGCTTCTAAACCTCGTTTTATATTATCAGCTTTATCTCGTGTGGCATGTTGTTGAATGAGCGCGATTTTCATCTTTTTAATATCTCCGAACATTTTAATCGGTAAATTATCTCATTTCAAGGTATAAGAATTAATAAACAATACAAACATAATTCTTAGTTTAAGTTAATAATATATTGCTAAGAATCTTAAAAATCGAAAAACTAACTAAATTTTATGAAAAAAAAGCATTATTTACTATTCAGTTTTTATTTGAATGATATGGAAAGGAATAAACAAATTCCATGAAAAAAAGAAAATAAATTGCTCCTCTAAAACTAAATATTACAATAAAAACTCTTAAAAAGTAAAAAATCCTAGCTATCTGGTTTTATATTCAATATTGAGTTAGAGTTGAGAGAGTTAATTGAATAATTACGAGAAGGATTAAAAATGCCTATTAATTATGCTTTACTAGCTATAGCAGCAGTGATTGTTATTGTTATCATTATTTTATTTTTTGGTTTGTTAATGCTTACTACAGGTTGCGGTGAAAGTTGTACTGGCGATGAAATGGGGTGTACTGATTGCACTGAGTGCTCTACTGTTTGTAATGAATGTTGTGGCGCTTATGCGGAGAGCTGTTTTGCTGGCGCTAACTGTGATACTGGGTGTAGTGAGAGCTGTGAAGGTTGTGGCGCAGGTACCGTAGGCTGTAATGAAAGTTGTACGAGTTGTGATACGAGTAGTAGCAGCTGTAGTCCTTGTGGAGATAGTTGTAGCTCGTCTAGTATGTCCAGCAGTTGCTACAGCACAACCTCATTTCCAGAAGTTATTGCACTTGTTGGAACACTAATTTCCACATTCATAGGTGTCATTTTAGTTGGATTATTACAGAATTTTGACTACCAGAGTCCAATCTTGATAATTATATGTGGATCAGTCTTTTTGAGTTTTTCATTATCTGGAATCCGATTTGATAATCCAGACATTGAGGATCGAAAATATAAGTGTAAGTCACTGAAAAATGCTTTTTCCAAAGAAAGGGTCACAAAATTCTGGCGATTTAATATTATTCATTCCCATCACAGTGAAGAACAGAGAGGAATGAACCATGAGTTGCGAATTGGTAATAAGTATTTTTGCACTGGATGTTATGGAACTCTATTAGGAACGATCATATCAATATTATTAATAATAAGTTACTTCTATTTTGGGACAGAAAAAACACTCATACCAATTATTGCCCTCCTAATTCCAATGTGCTTTATTCCAATAATTCTCAAATATACAATATTCACTCGTATGAAACCAGCATATAGATTAATCTCAAATGCATTACTTCCAATTGGATTCTGTACTCTAGTAATACTATTAGATGTTACCTACCAAAGTTGGCTAATTAACGCTCTGTTAATTCTCTTAGTGATCATTGTCGCTTACATCAGAGCTATTATAGCACGCGTTGATAATAATAAACCAAGTACATTGATCGAAAAGTAAAATATGTGAATAGAATATCTAGAATGTAATAATAGCTGTAATATTAGTTGAAATTAAAAAAAAATCAGGTTTTCCCCTGCAGTTTAATGGAGGGGAAGAACCATTTACCTTTTTGAACAGTGATGAAGATCACTCTTTTCGTCGTAGACGTCTTTTATAAAGAAAAACCGTACAAATCAATGTCAATATTGTTAGAAACACAGACACACTAGGGGAAGAACTTGTAGTTGGTGTTGTTGACGAGGATGGATTTGTGGAAATATTAGTTACCGTGACGATAGTTGTAGCTTTAATTTGATTATTAAAAGTGTCTTTGAAAACTATTGTGAAATTATATACACCAACAGGTAGTGATAAGTAATCAAGGGAAAATAAGCTCAGAGTACCAGCGATCCAGCTTTTTGAATCAACTTCACTACCATTCTGATAAAGGGTGTAAAGATTATCATCGGTAGGAAAGGGGAAATTCGTTGATGGTGTCCAAGAAAGACTTTGACCAATTGAACCCACTTCAAATACTAAAGATGCTGAAGATGCTAACTCTAGATATGGCACAATAGGTTTAGTATCATTTGCATGAGAGCCTTCTAGTGTGTAATTAATGACTCCAATGCCGTTTGGGTCACCTATCCCTGTATAATCACTCCAGTAATTTCCATGGGTACCATTATCCCAACTATTTGCGAGGGTTGCATCATAGCCTTGAATATCACTTCCATTATTATCAATGAAAAGATTGTAATAAATCAAATTGTTACTAGCACTATCAAGATAAACCCCATAAGAACCAGAGTTTTTTATAGTATTCCAGGTGAAAATATTATCACTATGTGAACTCCGGAGGATTATCCCCTCCAGTAATGAGCCATTAATGAAATTATATGTGAGTTTATTATCATTACAGGCAGTATCAAAATCAAAACCATAATCATTATTATTAACAGTATTCCCTGTAAAAGTATTGTTGTTGGAATTCGAAAGATCAAAACCGCGGATATTATCGCTAGCATTATTCTCAACGAACTCATTATAATCACTATAATCCACGAAAAAGCCATACATATTTTCTGTTGCTTCATTATCGAATAAAGAATTGTTATTACTAGAGGCTAATAGTACGAAACCTCGTTGAGTGTTTTCTGAAGCAATGTTTTTTGTAAGATTGTTAAAAGTACTAGATTCCCATAAATTAAACCCATGTACACTTTCATTGGCAAAATTTCCAATAAAAGTATTATTGTGTATATTGGAAAGTGAAAATCCAATTACTGCGTTATTTATAGCTGAATTTTCCGTCAAAGTGTTATTGTTACTGAACCACCTTATAAAAAAACCATTTCCACCATTATCTACAGCGATATTTCTAGTCAAGTTATTAAAATTACAAAAACCAGTCAAGTAAAAACCATCGTAATTATTACCTGTGGCATTATTCTCCACTAAAATGGTGTTGCTGGTATTAATTAAATAAAAACCATATTCACTTTTAGTGACGGTTGTATTAATGATTTCTCCATTCGTAACATTTTCTAACTTGACCCCTCCTGCAAATAAATTTGTTGAACTGTTGATATGTATGTTTTTTATAACAAAATAGGCATCAGTATTCGATATATCAATACCTGATGGTCCTCCAGTTTCTATATCACCATAAACATTTCCATCAAGAACATACGGATGTGTGATATTCCCAAAACCAATAAATCCAGCACCAGTAAATTCGTTATTATTATTAATAGTCGGCATTCCTTGAATGCTAGTAATTTTTGTTTGAACCACTGGCGATAATATCGTCTTATGATTACTATCTACAATCCTGTTATCAGATAAATCTATGACCGTTGAAAAAAACAGGATGAGTAGGACGGATATTAGAACATAGTTATATTTTCGTAAATTATTCATATAATCATCTCTTGTATCTAACGGAACAACCAAGATCTAACTAATTTGTGTCTTTTCTTCTATAATCAGAGTTTAGACATAATTAAATTGGTATTACCGTTATTAAAGTAACTCTTCTATTCTTTTCACAAAGACCTTTAAAAATGATTCACATTTAATGGTATTCAGAAACATGGGAATATCTTTTTCTTTTCTTTCTTCTTCTTTATTTCATAAAAAATATCATTTAAGCTGATGAAATCTGGTTAATTTTGAAAACAGATTGAAAAAAAAAGAGATGAGAAAAAGAAAATTTGTGAAACTACAACCCTTATTCTTTTTATATAATCGTAAAAAATATCATTTAAGCTGATGAAATCTGGTTAATTACAGTTGTGTATTAGATGGTGTTCGCACGTTGGATTTAAAATATGCAGAACGGATGAAACAAATAAAAGGGGTAGAAACAAGAGAAATTATGCGATTCATGGGTAAACACGACATAATTTCATTTGCAGGGGGATTACCTGCTCCAGAATTGTTTCCAATCGAAGAATTGAAACAAATTGCTGTTAGAGTTCTAGAAGAACACGGCCCTGCTGCATTACAGTATATGGTAACGGAAGGTTATTTGCCCTTAAGAGAAAAAATTGCTCAGCGAATGGGCAAAATGGGGGTCACAGTATCAGTAGATAATATTCTTATCATAAATGGAGCTCAACAGGGAATAGATTTTAGTGGAAAGCTCTTCTTAAACCCGAATGATGTAGTTATCTGTGCAAAACCAAGCTATCTAGGTGCAATAGCCGCTTTTAGAACATATCAAGCACAATTCGTTGGTATCTCAATAGATAACAACGGAATGAAATTAGATGAATTAGAAAACGTATTAGCTACCACTTCAAACGTCAAACTAATATATGTAACACCCGATTTTCAAAACCCTACAGGGTTAACATGGTCAGCAAAAAGACGTGAAAAGTTAATAGAGATAGCTAATAAATATAATTTACCTATAATAGAAGATAATCCTTACGGAGAATTACGGTACGAAGGAGAAAAAATAAATCCAATCAAATCGTATGATACAGAGGGCAGAGTAATATTCTTGGGAACTTTTTCAAAAATTCTATGCCCAGGTTTCAGAATAGCTTGGATCTGTGCAGATAAAGACATAATCAAGAAATATGTATTAATTAAGGAACCAGCTGACATACAATGTAATTCTATGACTCAAAGAGAGGTAACCCTATTTCTAGAGGAATATAATATTGACGCTCATATTGAAAAGATTATAAAATTCTATAGACAACGACGGGACGTTATGGTCAAGATGATTAAAGAGGAATTTCCACCAGAAGCAAAATATTCCATTCCTGAAGGGGGTCTCTTTATATGGGTCGTTCTACCAGAACAAGTTAATGCACGGACGTTATTAGAAAAAGCCCAAGAACAAAAAGTAGCTTTTGTCCCAGGAGGGAGCTTTTATCCCAATAAGGATCAAGAAAACTCTATGCGGTTGAATTTTTCAAATATGCCAGAAGAGAAGATTATCGAAGGAATGAAACGATTAGCAAAACTATTACACCAAGAATTGAAAAATTAAAGTCCATGTGATGGAAATTTGTAACACTGTAGTTTTTATCAAGAAGTTTGGATAATTTTAAAAAGAATCAAGAGTTTACTTAATACTTAATTTCTTTTCAGACTTAGCTTTCGTTTTACTCATAAGAAAACTGATGAGAATATAGACCCCTAAGGTTACTCCTAGTAGAATAATATTATCTAGCCAATATATGGACATTGGAGAGATCCATTCTAATCCTATTAATTCAGTCACTTGATCGAGATAGTTTATCGTTCCATGCATTGCTCCTACTAGATAAAGAGATTTAGTTTGATGAAACAATAGTGAAATTAAGATAAATAATAAAGTGCCTGCGAGAACCCAATGAAACGTTAATTGACGATCAATGAAGTGTACTAGAATAAAATAAATGGTTACCGTGAGAATCCCAACAGTTACATTATGTCTTTCAACAACACGGGTCTGAAGGTATCCCCGAAACACAATTTCTTGCCAGAAGCCATTTAACATAGCCCACATGAAAAACAAGATCATAAACTTAACATTTGCTTGAGTGAAAATTTCTTCAAGTTCTAAAAGTTGTAATTGGATTGTACCACGAATTAAACCCACTCCTCTGGTAATAAGAATGAATAAGAAACCTAGAAATGTACCTAATACGAAATAAGGAATACTTGAAGATTTTAGGGTGAGACCAAGAGTAGACCACTGAAAATTACGTTTCTCGATTTTTGTTACCAGTAAAAATACAAGTAAAACCATAAGGAGTGTATCAATTGCACAAAGAACAGCTTGAGCTTCAAGCGTCATCATTTGAGTTTGTGCTTGTTCAAGAGCGATCGCTTGTACATATCCATCTGCCAAATAGAATTGTGTTGTAATTATAATAAAAATCAAACGATTTAAAATGATTGCACTTAATAGATAAATGGGTATTATAGCGAATAACCAGAATATTCTTACATCCCCAGCATCCGACTTGAATTGTAGCTGATAAACTTAAAATCTTTAATTTTTAAGCTAGGATGTTTGTACTTCAATTCATCCAGCAAGCATGTTTACTGAATTGATGATTATAATTAAAATACCAACCACAAGAACACCGATCCAAGCTAAAAGCTTTATAACGTTATCTCCTAAATTTACAGGAATGTATGGAGCAAAAAAGGGAATATTTTTTA
>JAUUVJ010000382.1 GCA_030589605.1 Candidatus Hodarchaeota archaeon
AAATTTGATGATACAAAGACTACTCCCTCTCCTTGTCTTAGGGGCTCAAGTAATAATGAAAGGATATCTTCCTGAGCTTTTCCTAAAGTCCAAAGTTCAGATTTCTCTGCGGTTGTGCGAATAGTAGCTTCTTCGACGTAGGTTCTGAATTTTGTTGGTAATTTTTCTCGTACAAAGTCTCTTTTAGGAGGAACAACTAAAATAGATCCTTCTTTTGGTATTTTAAATTGAGCTGTAAGTGTTTGTATTTTCTTTTCTACTTGTGTTAAATACTCAATTACACCTAACCATAGCAATGCTCGTAATGTCATTTGTCTTTTTTCTATTGGTCCGACAATTGAAACATGATCTTCTCTAAGGTGTGTTTCTCCACCCACCCTAACTGAAAGATCGTCCAAGGAATCTTTTAACGAGGATAAACGATCATTTTTAGTTAAAACATGGAAGATAAACTGATTATCACTATCAGGGTAGATCCTAATTGTAATTTCTAAGGGGTTAAATGGTAGCTTCTGAGTTTCTGCAATATTTAACTCATAAGGTGCAACATCTAGTACGAGAGGAAGCATACTGAATCGATATTCATGACCAACCTTTCTTGTTTCATCTAATTGTTTTAGTAAACTGTCACTAACAGTTCCTGTACTAACAATTGCTACTGGTTTAGAGATACTTTCTTGAGTAAAAGTTGGTATTGCGTCAGGTTCAGCTACTAGTTCTATCTCTGGTTGGAGTTCAGCTGTAGGTGTTGGAATTGGAGTTTGTTCTATCTTAGGTACATCTTCCTCTAGTTTAAGTGTTAATTCAGCAAGATCCTCTGGTATTTCAGATGGTTCTTCTACAATAGGAGTTTCTGGGATGGGTTCTGTACTTGAGATTTCTTCTACAGCAGGAGTTTCTGGGATAGGTTCTGTACTTGAGATTTCTTCTACAGCAGGAGTTTTTAGTGCAGTTTCTGAGGCTGCTAATTGTCTCAGTTTTAACATAACAGGTGCAGACATTGTTACTATTATATCTTTTCCAGGTTGTATTACAGTATTAAGTAGGATTTCATTACGAATGAAATCATTTTCTGATTCTGGAAATAAAGATACAGATTGAGCAATTTCTTGAGCATCATCATTAGAAATGAAATTTTTCATCTTAGCTGCATTAGATTGTTCTCCAAATATACGACTAATCACATCATAAATTTTTTCTTTTTGAATAGCTGAAAAATATTGTCTCAGTTCTGATTCCAAACCAAATACTAGAACATTGTCATTTTCTTCGACTTCAGGAAGATTAACAAAGGAAAGAACTGTAGTTGTGAGAGCTTTTTTTGCAATTTGGGAGAGTTTTTGCTGATTATTTGGATCTACAAAAATGATATTCGACGCTATTTGTTGAATTCCGTACTGCATATCATGGGCAAATGCTGTTAAGATTACTAGAGCCGATAAAATCCCTTCTGCTGATCGTGGAATGATAATAAGAGTTTCCTCAGGATTGCAAAGAATCTGATAGAAGCAATCTATATGTCTATTTTGTACATCTAAAATATTACCTTGTAAAAAGTTCTCAAGCATGCGTAAAATAATCGCCATTGCAGGGATAACTTGTCTAGCACTTCTTTGGAAGGGGATTAATACAATAGCTACTAGTGAATCGTCTTTCCGATCTTGGGGGAATAAAAAGATCATTCGATGTTTTTCGAATCGAATGAAATGAATTCTTTCGCCTTCCATTATCTTTTGGGAAAAAAGGGTGAGGACTTGAGTTACCGTTGCACTGATCTTTGAGTTTTGTGTTAAATGTCCTTTTCCCGAACTAAAAATTACTCTATTTTGATGAATTACAAGGATATCACTTGAAATCTCTTTAAAGCTCATTTTGGTTCACTCATTCTTCGTAACTATTAGGTTATTAAAGGTTAAGATTTAAGGTAAATATTCAAAATACTCTTCAAGAGTAAAGTCTCCTCTTCTTAAAAGAATTGGTTTTCTTGAATTGGTTAAATCTACGATAGTGGAAGGTTGAATCACAGGTAATCTTCCTGCATCTATCCAAAGTTGAATTTCATCAGATTTTATCTCTTTAGAAATTGAGAGAAGGTCATATTTCGGTGTAGAACCTGATTTATTAGCTGAAGTTCCAATAATAGGACTGTTAACTTTTTCAATTATTTCTAGCAATACTTCATGATTTGGAACTCGAAATGCAAGTTTCATTGGATTTTCAACATTTATTAATGAAGATAATATCTGAGATGCTTCAATTGTGCAATTTAGTATTATAGTGACATTTTTAGGCCAAACTTTTTCTAAAAATGTCTGAACTTTTGAATTTACTTTGATAAATTTATTTATCATCTGTTTTGTAATAAGTAACCTTAATGGTTTATTAAAAGGACGAGATTTTAAAGTAAAAATCTTTTTTATGTTTTTCTCATTTGATTTTAGGCCGATTGTGCCAATTCCATAACAAGTTTCTGTTGGGAATACAACAACTGATCCTTTTTGAAAATGACTTGCTGCAATTGAGACTAAATTTGGGTGAGTAATGGATAATTGCACAAAATTTTCTCTTCTTGATTTGAATCTAATATATTAGCAGAAAATCTCAATCATTGCTGTTATTTCATCATCTGGATAATAATCTCACGGATCAGACTTTCCACAGATTTTATAACTCGAGTGACGCTAGGAGGGCGATATTCCTTTCTTAATCTTCCATTAGTATCAACTATTTTTGCTCGGTCGCCTGTAGAGAGAAGTTTCTTCAAATCATCTCTTGCTTCCAAACAGGATACTTCCACAATTCTAACAGCAGCATCTCTAAGACTAGATGCAACTCCAGATTCACTAAGCATCTTTCCTACCTCTAATGATGAGATTCGTTGATCTTTAGGAAGATCCATTTTATTCAACATAATATGGTAGGGTAAAGCACCACTTGCTAATTTATCACCAGCAAGGTTACTAATTTCTGCTAAGGAAAATTTATTTTCTTCCCATCGGGACTTTTCAGAATCAACAACTACAATTAATCCATGAGCTCCACGTAGCACGACTTTACGTTGTCCAGAGTGTCTTTCTTGACCAGGAACGGTGAATAAATGATATTTTAAGATAGGTAAGCCAGCAGCAGTTTTCCCAATCCCAAAAATTGCTTGATCAAAGAATAATGTTCGACCGGTAGGATCTTCGAGTTTTAAGAATTTATACACATTTTCTGGATCTTCTAGGCTTTTTAAAACTTTAGTAATCGTTAGAGCTGTTGTTTTTCCAGCTAGGGTAGGGCCCCAAAAAACTATCTTTACAACAGGAACTCCTTGATGGTCTCTTTTAATGACTTCAAATTCCGGGTTGATCTGCATTGTAAAAACCACTGTAGTTTTATGTTTGTGGGTTAAACGCGTGTTTCTTTCGATGCTAGGGCTTCTCTTGTTAATCCACCAAATATCTCATCAATTTCATTACCCCCAAACATTGCTGATGTTTCATGATAAGTCATATCATTCTCTTCAGCTAATTTTTTAGCTTCTTCATAAGACACCTTACGTTGATCTACCAAGTCTTTTTTATTTCCAGCTAAAGCTATTGGTATATTAGGATCAGGTATATGTTTACGAAATTCTGCTAACCACGTTGGAATAGAATCATATGAAGCTTTTTCATTTAAAGCGAACATAATAAGACAAGCGGAAGCTCCCCTATAATAACTCGGTCTTAGTTTACCAAAAAACTCTTGACCTGCAGTGTCAACTAATATAAGCTTGACTTTATTATTATCAACCTCAATCTTTTTAGTCGTGATATCGACTCCAAGGGTGGGTAAATAATTAGTAGTAAATTTTCCCTCTGCAAATCGTCGAATTAGGGAGGTCTTTCCAACTGATCCAGATCCGATTGCACATATCTTTAGCAAATATTCATTATGAGCTGTCATTTTTTTTCTTTCCAGTTTATAGGATCATAAACCCATTTTAGACAAATCTTGAAGGGATTTTTTCATATCGTCAACAAATTCGTCTCTTTCAGAACGGGTCTTCTGTCTTAACATCTCTGTGAATAGTACTCTTTCATTTTCAATGAATAATCTGACTTGATAATGATCAGCAGGGAATATTCCTGAGGGAAGGTCATTCATTGGTTCCAATTTTACAACATCTTTAGAAAAAAGAGCCAAGTGCTCTTTAATTACTGAAAAGACGGTATTACCAACAATAATGATCTCACGTTCCATATTAACTGGGATTTCTAAGTCAGCAAGTTTTGAAGTAACTTCCTCTACTGTAACTGCTTCGGTTTTTTTTGGTTTTGTTACTACTACTTCCGTTTCTCTTACAATTCTAGGTTTCGGAGCTGGTGTGGGAGCTGGTGTGGGAGCTGGTGTGGGAGCTGGTGTGGGAGCTGGT
>JAUUVJ010000370.1 GCA_030589605.1 Candidatus Hodarchaeota archaeon
CGAAAAAGATCAGATTTTACTATTTTCTTGTGATGTATCCTATTTATACTTACACTGATGCCTGGATAATCCTTATTTAATATAGACAAATAGTACAATCGAAAAACTACTGAGTACGAAAAAAAATTGGGATTGAGATTGAGAATACTAAGCTGATGGGAACATTAGAGTCATTAGCTACTGATTCAAAGATAACAAAAGAATCAGCAACACATTCCTCATCAGGTACAAAATATAATTTATGGGGTTTTCCAAATTAAAAATTAGGGAGATAAAATTGGAAGAACGTAAGATCCTTTTAGCTTACATTATTTATAAATCAATAAATATCTAATATCTAGCGATTATATAAATTTTCAGCTTTTTCACTCATTTTTTGAATGTAATCTAATAAAATCTGATAATTCTTCCGACACAAGCATCTATTGGCTCATTGTTTTCTAGCAAGTAATATATAAGTGATATATTACAATAAATAAGTAATATATATAGGATAATTGAGAATTCACTCAAAGTTGACAATATTCTCCTCATATGGTTAACGAGGTATATTTAATTGGATGAAACTACAAAAGATGAGATTCGTTCTATTATACATGAAGTTTTCCAGAAGAATTCACAAGTTCTTATGATATCTCTGAATGATGAAACAGGTTTACCAATCCTAACATTCACTCGTAACCCTGATGATTCCATATCAGAAATAACGGATCCAGATATTACAAACAGGTACGCTGCATTAGCAGGAGCTAGTACTTCATTGGGAGATCGGACACTCTCAACATTATCTCAAGAACGTGTTCGTTTAATTCATGTTCAAGGTAAGGACAAAGATGTTGCTATTGCAGTATCATCAAATTTAATAAGTTTAGTAGTAACAATACCTAGTGGAAGTCCAAATATTATTGCTGAGAAACTAAATGCTCAATTAAAAGTAAAAATCTAGATTCGAGTGTGAGTGTTATATGGAATCAAAGCAATGGTTTGAATTAATGAGTTTAGCTCTCACTCAAACTGAACTAGAATTAGAAGCACCTCAAATCGAACAGATGCTTCTTATTCACATACAGGATAAAGTAATATCTTTTCCTGAAACTTCAGAAAAAAAATCTTTTCTTCCTTCTTCATTACTTGGACAAGCATGGTTTTTTCTTTCTCGTATTTTAACAAATGAACTACAGATAGAAACATGGAATTCTTTAACAATAAAAGGTCGTAAAAAAGCAGTTACGTTATATTCTTTGGGTTTTAATGTCATTTTAATGATATATTATGAAGCTGTTATTGATCCTTTGGATATTCTAAAAACCTTAATGAAATTCATCTTCACTATTGGATATGAAGAAAAATATGCCACAGTAGGACTAGTTGCCTCAGAGGGATATCCTGTTTGGGTGACATTCCCAGAAGGCCAGGAAATGGATGAATTTCTCTTTGCTATCTCAATTACATCTCTTTTATCACTTGTAGAACGTATCGATATGGAAGTTTCTTCTGGAGGTGTCAATAATTGTATTATTCAGGGAACTGAAGACCTCCTATTGAATGTCTCTTTCAATCCTTCTCAAGATTTTGCATTAGCTGTAACTCAAAGAAGCACAAATTTAGAAGATGTCTTTTTGGAATTAGAGCTCGATTCGATATTTCAAAAGATCGTAGATCCAATTATTTACTTAGCAATTGTACCAGAAATAACTGATGAAGACAGAGAAAAAATGCTGAAACAGATATTAGAGGATGTAACAGGTGAAGCAACAGAAGAAGAAATCCAAACTCTTGGTTTATTCGATAGTATGATGTTACAAGCTTTAGAAAATGAAATAAAAATGGTACAAAAACGTTACGGGGCTAATGAAATCTCTATCGGATATCTACGGATAAGAATGAGTCTTCCAAGTGAAGTTCTCCACATGTCATTAGAATATCTAATTTCTAACGGAAATATTAAAGGAAAAATTGGGAAAGCACGACAAACTGGTCAGGAAATTTTAGTTCTCGATCCATTTATGATAAGAAGTGATATAGACAAAAAACGATTGAATTGTATTCAAACGCAAATAAATGATCTTTTTGTTCCATTAAATCCATTATTAGCAAAACTTCCTAAGATCGAACAACCTACAGCTGTACAAGAAGATATCACAGGGGCTTTATCCGAATTCCAAGTAATGCTTACTCTATCGGATACAGATTCCATTTTTCTATTAGCAAACGATATTAGATTTAATGTATCCCAGCTTGAAAGTGCTGTAAAGACAGTACTCATGCTTCAAACGCAAATAGATGAAACTGATAAAGAAGATATAATACTAGCAGAGTTAAAACGAAGATTCAAGGGATCAAAGCAAAGAATACTAGATTTAAGACCGACAATACTTGGTCAAGCGAAAAAATTTCACGATGATTTACTAAATTCATATCGCTTACTATCGAGATTGTTACCTATTCCTACAGGATTTAAGAACGGAAAAAATCTAGATCCAAGTAAAATTGTAACCATTATCAAGTGTCATGCTCATGATTGTGATCTGAAAGCAGAAATAAAAGGAAATAGTGATATCTGGGCAAAAATCGGTTTATTTTCAACATATATTGGAATTAGAGATGATTTTCCAGAGGGAAATTCTTCTATCATAGAGCAGTACCATGAAAAATATGAAAACCAATTCCAACAACTGATTTCTTTAATTGATGATAAAAAAGAAGATTTTGAGTTCGAATATTTCCCTTTTTTACAAAATATAGAGGAATTATTAATTAGTAATACTCAACGTGATGAGATTATTGCAAGTCTTCGTTATTGTAAGCTAGGTAAGGATATTAAAGATTTTTTTACTTTCTTTAAACAATGTAGTTCTTGCTATCGTTGGTTCTGTGATGATAAACATATGTCTTCGACCTCAAGTAGATGTACATATTGTTAATGCCAACTAGAATATGATAAAGGTTAATAAATTTGGTTTTAGTTGCTGGTATTGATATTGGGTCTCTAACAGGTAAAATTGTAGTCTTATCTATGGAAAAAAAAGGATTGATTCAGAAATTTTCACAGATCATACGAGTGCACGCCGATCCAAAAGGTATCGCAGATAAATTGATACAGTCAGCTTTATCAACCTTGAATGTAGAATTGAATGAAGTTTCATATATAGTTTCTACTGGATATGGTAGAAAATTAGTTAATTTAGCGAATAAAATAGTAACAGAAATCACCTGTCACGCTTCTGGAGCGTTCTTTGTAAATCCAACAACTCGTACGGTTATTGATATAGGAGCACAGGACTCAAAAGTGATACGAATTAATGAAAGGGGACAAGTACAGGATTTTGAAATGAATGATAAATGTTCAGCTGGAACAGGACGTTTTTTAGAAGTTATGGCTAATGCTCTTGAAGTAGAATTAACTAAATTCGGATCTTTAGCTTTAAACTCAACTAATCCAGCTTCAGTATCCAGTACATGCACTGTGTTCGCAGAATCTGAAGTAATCTCACGATTAAACCAAGGCACAAATCGGATTGATATAATTGCAGGAATACACAAAACAATTAGTCAGAAAATCGCTATACTTACAGCTCGTATCGGTGTACAAAAATCAGTGGCATTAACTGGAGGAGTTGCTCTAAATCCTGGAGTGAAAGCAATGCTTGAAGCGGAGATTAATGTCCCTATTGAAGTACCATCAGAACCTCAAATAATTGGTGCTCTTGGAGCCGCTCTGATCGCTTCTAGATATGCAAAATAAGCTTGTTTCTAAGAAATGAGGCATTTAATTGTCTAGTGTATATAAAGGATTAACAGTATGGGAAGTAAAAGAGACATTAAGTAAGATTCGGCCATATATTTTAAAAACACCAATAGTACGATCTCATATTCTTGAAAAAATATTGAAAAAGGAAGTTTAATATAAATTAGAATTAATACAACCTACACGATCATTTAAGGTCAGAGGAGCATGTTCTAAAGCTCTCTCGTTAGAACAAGATGAACTTTCACGAGGTTTAGTAACAGCTTCCGGAGGTAACCATGGCCTAGGTGTGTGTTATGCTGGAAAAGAATTAAATTCTCCTGTAACCGTGTTTTTACCAGAAACTACTGCAATGGAAACAATCGAAATGATAAAACAATGGGGAGGCACGACAAAACTTGTTTCTGGAGCATGGGACGAAGCGAATATAGAAGGAAGAAAATACGCAGAAAAAAGAGATTTAACTTATATCCATCCTTTTGATGATATAGATGTCGTAAGAGGACAAGGAACGATTGCTCTTGAACTACTTGAAGAAAAACACGATTTTGACATGATAATCGCCTCTGTTGGAGGGGGGGGACTCATATCTGGAATAGGAGTAGTAGCAAATCAAATGAAGCCCGAAATAAAGATATCTGGAGTCGAAACAGTAGGATGTGATGCAGTAACTCAGAGTTTTCGAGCTGGTTATCCAGTGACATTAAAAGCAATTACAAGCATAGCAGATACACTAGGAGCAAAAAGAACAACAGAAGGCACTCTAAATCGTATAAAAGCTGTAGTACAGGACATGCAAACTGTTACTGATGCAGAAACATTAGAA
>JAUUVJ010000274.1 GCA_030589605.1 Candidatus Hodarchaeota archaeon
GATAAAGTTCCCCTTTATGGATGGATTTCGACAAAACGAAAACATTGGGATAGTTGGGTAATAGTTGCTCTAGAAAATCTCACTATTCGTCATCAATTACCTGAAGATGTCGCTAAACATTTATTAAGATACGGAAAGAATTATCAGAAGATATGTGCTGAAATCACTCTACAACCGAAGTTAAAAGAACGAATATCTGATAATCGCCCTTATATCTTTGCTGAATTGGATTATTTCATTAAATACGAGAAAGCTGTCTCTTTAAGAGATGTCATGCTTCGAAGAACTCAAATTCAGTTATCAGAAGAACAGGGATTGGATTGTATAGAACCCATTGCTGAACATATGGGACAAATACTGAATTGGTCATCACAAAAAATCAGGAAAGAAATAGAGGACTACAAGAATAATTTGGTTTGGAAAGCCTGATTTTTTTTAGATCCCTCATTTTTCAGTGAAAATACCTTTGTTCAGAATCCCTTTTGGATCAGAAGCCTTTTTAATTGCTTTAATAATTTTCATTCCTTCAATACCAATTGCTTGAGGCAACCATGGACTAAATGCTCTTCCAATACCATGATGGTGACTAATTGTGCTATAATGCTTTAGAAATGTATCAATAATCTTCTTCCTTATTCGAAGATATTGTTCAATTTCATTTCCTTCTTCTTGTGGTGCGAAAGTATGAAAATATAGATTGGCTCCGTTTCTATAAAAATGACTCGCATGTGACCAGAGAACTGGACATTCTTCTTTCAATATGTTTCGTACCCCATTATATAATGGCATTACATTTTCCCATGTTGTACTAGTCTCAAAAGTTTCTACCAAAATTCCATGATCGATTATCGGATCTCTAAGATAAGGAGATTCATAACGTGATTTTATCCATGATTTTACTGGAATCGATCTTAAATGAAATCCACCTTGATTCTTTGCATATTCAATAGCTTTTTTTCGAGTCAAATCAACCAGATCAGAGTTTCCTTCAAATACCATTAATGTTAAACAGCGCTTTTTCTCTATATACCCACGTAATTTCAGATATTTGTACACTGAACGCATGATGAACGAATCTTTTGGAGGTTCTTTCATTAATACTGAAGCCTTTTCACTATGATATGTTTCTTCATGATCGTATAGCCGGATGATTGCAGGATTATACCCTTCTTGCAATAATTGTTTGATTGCTTCTAATCCATCTTTGAAACTACGAAAGAAAAAGCCTGACATTTTTCTGGATTGAGGTATTTTCCATATACGCAGAGTTACTTCTGTGATTATACCAAATGTTCCCTCTGAACCAGTGAAAAGTTGATTCAAATCTGGGCCAGTTGCTCTTGCAGGAGCTTTTTTTATGACCAATGTTTCTCCAGAACCTACAACTACTTTAATACCCATGACCATATCTTCAATTTTTCCGTATAAAGTGGAATTCTGGCCAGCACCTCGCGTAGCAACCCAGCCACCAACAGTACTATATTCCCAGCTCTGAGGAAAGTGACCGAGGGTCACTTTATTTTGACTTAGTTTTCTTTCAAGCTCTGGACCAAAAATGCCTGTTTCGACTGTAATATGTAATGAATCTGTGTTGATTGTTAAAATTTTGTTTAATCGACTCAAATTTACCGCAATAGATCCTTTTAAAGCTTGAACTCCTAAAGTCATACTAGTTCCTCCCCCTACAGTTGAAATTGGTATTGAGTGTTTATTGGAAAGTTGTACAATCTTAACTACATCTTCATGTGATTTAGGATAGACTACCAATTCAACAATCGAAGAAAGATCAGCTAAACGTAAACGGATCAGTTCCAAATATGATTTTCCAACAGAATTTTTCAATCTAACCAATGGGTCTTTGGAGATTTGAGAAGGTGTAAGTAGATTTTGTAATTCTGCTAAAAATTCATTAGAAAGATTAGGTTCAAGTGCTAAATCTGACCATGAATATTTTTGAGGATAATCTTTTATTCCAGTCATTGTATCCATATGTAATTGTTTTAATAGAAATTTCTTGAGATTATCTGTAAATTTTACATGAGTCGGTTCACTTTCACCCCATTTTGCAACTGCTAAAAAAGGTTCCATCTAATCTCTCACTTTTTTTTCTGTAAATGAATTGTATATTATTGGAATCTTTCTTTCTATTAAGTTTTTAAGAAAAAACCTATTTGAATGTAAGGAATGTCAAGTATCAGTTAAATCTTGTTTTTCTTTTTCTCCATAAGCTAATAGTACCCACAAACTCTCTCGAGCTGTTAATGGCTTACCATGAACAGATTCAAGATTCAAGTCATCTACTACATGATTATGACTCTGAATTTCCTTAAAATGTTCGATCCCATTATTTTTTAAAGTGTTAAAGTCAAGTGGAGGGCCTTTCCCGATTCCTGGACATGATTTAAGCGAATTTCTTACCCAAACACAATTAATTTCTTTTTTTTTCTTAATGAATGCGAACGGGTAGTTTCTACAAGCTAAAGGTCTTGAATTATATATCCCACAATTTGGTGGATAATATAAAATGCACGAATTATCTTCTCGCTTTCTAAGTCCTGGTATAACATTCCCTTGACTTGTTTTTATTGGGGTTAGAACCATTTGCTTTCTAGTTATAAGGGGAATTAATTTATCAAATCTAAAAAATGAGATTTTGTTGAGTAATTGCTGAAAATTGTTTTCAAGGGTATTATACAGCCGAAAAAGATCACGGTAAGTTACAGTAACTACAATTTCACGAGAAGAACAACAATGACCACTTTGTTGACAAGTAAATCGTTTTTCCTCTGGGATAATTGCAGTCAATAATCATCACCAGTAGGTACAGCATAATTACAGGTGATACATAACACACGATAAGATCTTTTCTCAGTTAAAGGGTCGAGATAGGTTTCTAAGGTAAAACTTTTCTTACAGTTACCACACCGCTCTTTAGTTTGTTCAGTCTTAATCAATACGCCGTGGGGTAGATCATCTTCGACGGTCATATCAAATGGCCTCGACTAATTGTTCTATCAGGAAAAATTCGTATTCCATCTTTTGTTATACGGAATTCTTTCCATGAAAACTCATGAAAGAAGCCACGCATTTTTTGAACGAGGATTCCTCTTCTAAACTCCCCAGTTGGGAGTTCATCATAGCTAAGACGTAAAAGACCTTGAGAAGAATATTCCTCTACCCCATGTACGGAAGTTTCAGATGTTAGAATTGTAGTGCAACCTTGTTCGCCTAGAATAGCCCCCATAGTAAGTATTTCTTTTCTTACTTGGGATGGATCCTTTACAATCGTGGATAAAGTTGATAGTGAATCAATACATACTCGTGTGGCCCCAGTTTCTTCTAATATTTCTGTAAGAACCATGAGTAAACTATCTATGTTCGCTCGAATTGTATATTTTTCACTTGTTGTCAATCCTACTCTTGCAGAAAAACCATCTACAAGAGTGAGTAAAGGTGGATCAAATTCTTCTTCGAGCTGTTTAATATTCCATTTAAATGATTGCATATCGGTACGAATATGACGCGGTAAATCATCAAAACTCACAAAAATTCCAGGTTCTTCAGAATGAAGGGCTCCATTAATTAGAAATTGAATACCAAAAACAGTCTTTCCTGATCCAGGAGGACCAGTTAACAGAATTTGACGACCCTTGGGGAATTCTTTAGTACTGAAAAGGTCATCTAAACCTGGAATGCCCGATTTGATTGTATTCATTACACATCACGTTTGAGTCATAAAAACACTTTGTTAAAGTTTTTCTAAAACTTCTCAAGGAAATAAAAATATCAATTTTTTGTACCTGAAAAAATACCGAAACATTATTATTTCTTTTTTAATATATATTACTAATAGGGATTGCAGTTTTCTCTCATTAAGTATTAGATTTCTTAGTTTATATACTTGATTTGCTAATTATTCCTTGTTTAGATGCTTAAATTGTATTAGTCTCATTTTCAGTTTTAGCTGGATTTTGTAAATGTCATAATTTAGGAAAATTATTCTTATCATTCAATAAAATTAACAAAAGAACCTGCAAATTAACCAAAATTATACAGAAGATACTCGATTTTAAAGTATCTCAGAATAATTGTCATCAAATGATAATTTAGTTTATTTAAAACAATCATTAAAAAAAGCAAGGATTAAACAAAGATAGATTCGATGTTGTTAATCCTCATAAGACATTTCGCGTAAATAAGCTAGTTTCATTTGATGTGTGACATATCCCGCAATTCTATTTCTTAATCGCTTTGACTGAATTATCGCGACCTTTGACACTATATCTTTGTTGTGTTCGAATGAATCGTGCGATAAATGAGTTTTATATACTTTAATGATCTCACGCGAGATAACCTTAACTGATGTAGTACGAACCTTTCCCATAATGTTCCGTTTCCGTTATAATTCTAGCTCTAAAGAGTATAATAGGGGAATAACTCTTATGTTGAGGTTCATTGTTTAATTTTTTAAATGTTTATTACCTGTGTCAAAGAAAATTGCTAATTTTGAAGGTTTAATAGTTAATTTCAATATCAAATTTCCTTTATTTTATAATTATCGAAAATGGAAATTCTATAAACTGAGAATGATTATCTTATTGCTTAATTATTCATGATATTCAGGTTTAAAATCAGTATCAGGGCTAATATTGAGAAGATATTTCTCATATATTTGAAAAGTTTTTAGTTCAAGGAGAATTTCAGTATTCATTGTTGGTTTACGGAAAATCCAATTTACTATCAGATTACTCCCATCAAGTTTTGGAATAACAATTTTTGAATCTTGCAAAGGATCGAAATTTAGGGGTGGATTTCCTGAAATCTGGATTATTAAATTCTCCAATTCAAAATGCTCTTGAGGCTGATTAATTTTCCATGAAATTATTAAACGATCATCAAAAAACTCTTTCACATCTGGAACAGGGAATTGTGCCATTTCTTTACAAACCCTGTTCTAACTCTGGAAAAAAGAGTTTTTTATCACCTTTATCATAAATACATATCTTATTTGATACCATTAGGTCTATTATAGAATCAATCTTTGTTTTAACCCAAGGTACAACTTGATAAACATCATTAAGAGAAATTTCAGCAAATTCGTTGATTTTATTAGCAATAAAAGCTAAAAAGTCATGAATCTCTTTAGATAATGTTAAAGGTTCAAATAAATATCCATTTGAGGAGTGATTAATGACTTTATGTTCACACAAGGCATCCAATGCTCTTTTAATATCTTGAATATCACATTTCCACCAAACTCTGTGTTTGTGGAACAATTCAGCAAGTTTACTTAATCTAGCTGGCTGAAGATTAACTCTTTGATACGCAAGACCGAAAGAAAGTAGTTCAGAAGCTAAACGGTAATAAAAGTCTTCTTTTCCAAAAAAAACTGGTCGTTTGAATAGAGAATCAGGTAATATTGACTCAGCCATATCAAAATTTCTTTTTAAACTGAGAACGTAATCTGCTAAATCATCAGGAAGGTAACTGGTTGTTGAACTAACCTTTACTCCATTTTTTAATTTTGTCTGCGTCTCAAGATCAGCATTATCTTGAATTCCTTTTAGCTTTTTATTCAAGGCTTTGAATCGATCCTCATTTTCTTTTCGATAAGAAATGGAATTAACCTCCGATTTCGCTAAAAGAGAACATTGAATAAAAACTTTTTATTAAAAGAATATGAAAAAAGCAATCTTCTAAAGAATTAATTGTCTGAAACAAAATATTAAATGAAAGGTACTGATCTTTGATAAAATGGCGAGGTTACCAAAATAAGGGTATTAACTAATTCTTCCACCCTTTTTACGGCCAATTTCTTTAAGAAGGTAGGCAAGAGGGATATCTTGGTACTTACCATCAGGGAGTGTTCTTCTAATCTGAATAGGAAGAAGAGTTTTTTTGATTTCCTTTTCTGCGATCAGTAATGGATCCCCTTGTTCTTTTACTACATCTTTCCCCTCATCAGTATCGGTTGATTCTTCTAGTTCTACGAGGACAGGTGCTCCCATTGAAATTTGAAGAGCTCTTGC
>JAUUVJ010000270.1 GCA_030589605.1 Candidatus Hodarchaeota archaeon
CTAGGAACTATGGTGATATCTGCACCTAAAGCCTTCATATGGTCTATTTTATCCTGACTAAAGGAATCAGAAGATAAAATCTTAATATTGTATCCTTTTACAGCACAAATTAATGCTAGTGATGTGCCAGTACTTCCTCCAGTATATTCAATCACAGTACTACCCTTTTTCAACCGTACATCTTTTTCTGCCTCTGCAATCATCGCTTGTGCCATACGATCTTTCATACTTCCCGTAGGATTCTCCCATTCTAATTTCACCATCGTTTTCGCGTGATCTGGGGGGACTACCTTGTTTAATTTTACTATTGAAGTGTTTCCAATAGCGTCTAAGACATTTTCATTGATTTTCATAACTCCGACCATCAGTACTTTCTACAATATTTTTGGACAGATTCTTTCTTATTTTTTTATCTTGCCCAAATAGGAACAATATCGAACTATGTAATTATTAATCTAAATAATATATTCCATCAATAACCTGAAAGTTACAAACTCCAACCCTGAATAATCATCCAGATTCTCGCTTAGTTTTTTTATTATATAATATTGCCATTACCATCAGCATTCCTGAGTCAATGACTTACCTTCTATTTTACTTGGTGTAACGTCACCTGCATATATTCGTAGCACATCCCCCAATTAAATTACTTAATATTAGAGCTACCCATAAGTATGAAAGTATAATTTGAACATCATCCGAAATTAAATCACCTATACTTCATTTTCTTAAGTATGGTATGATATATACCAGCGTAAATACGTGATCAATTGCTTAATCAGATCACCAGAAAAATAGAAAAGGAACATACAATCCACAATCGCAAATTGGTCTTATTATTAATCAAGAATTTTGATATAAAAACTCGTTCGAGAATTCTAAAAAGTAATATGTGCAAATATTGTGTTTTCCCATAAACTTTAACCTATATAGTTAAAACAAACGAACTTCTTTCTAGATATGAATAATTGACAACATTGGAGGAAAAGTTATTATATCCATTAATAAGAATATATTTGGGGATTTTATGGTTAGGTGGCAACATTACCTTAAAATCATCTCTCAATTATATTGAATCGCCAAAAAAATATATATATGACGATATCCTAGATCCTAGACAGCACAAAATCATCGAGAATATTACAAGGTATCCTTAGAGGCATAAAAAAATGATTATTCAAGAAAAATTCATTAATGTTGGAAATATCCGAACTAAATATCTAGAAGCAGGAAAAGGAGATCCATTATTACTGATCCATGGCCTAGGACATTGGTCTGGGGTGTGGAAATATAATATTGAATTCTTCGCTCAAAACTTTCATGTCATTGTTCCAGATGTTGTGGGTTATGGAGACACAGATAAGCCACAAGATCGAGCTTATAATGTGGATTTCTATATAAAGTGGCTAGCTGATTTCATTAAAGCATTAGATCTACCCAACATCATCCTTATAGGAAATTCTTTAGGAGGAGGAATAATTGCAGGATTTACAGGAGCCTACCCCGAAAAAGTAAACAAATTGATTGTACTAGCTCCTGCAGGTATACGAAAAAACCTTTATTTGATGTTACGACTCATGTCACTGCCTTTAATAGGAAAACTGTTAGCACGACCGTCTTATAGGGGAATAATGACTTTTTGGAAGGCAACAATTGCAAACCAAGATCTTATTCCTGAAGAATTAGTAAAAGAGCATTATAAACTTTCAAAACGACCCCTTGGAAATTATGCCATGATTCGTACCTTAAGAGAATCGGCAAATATTTTTGGTATTAAGAAAGATGAAATTAAACGCGCCAAAGAATATTGTAAGAACATAACGATACCCACAATGGTAATATGGGGTGATAAAGATAAAATTCTCCCAATGCCACCCAAATTGGATATTTTAAGTCTTCTACCTCATGCACAAATTGAGATAATTGAAAATTGTGGACACTGTCCAATGATTGAAACCCCTGAAATTTTCCACAAATTAGTTAATGATTTCCTTTGAATTTTTCCAGCAATTTTGATATTTAAGTCGTAGTAAGCAACAATGAAAATTCGTGAGGTCTCTTCACAAAACCAACTGTTGAGAACACTGGTTAAAATTAGTTTCAAAATTAAATTCAATCTACAAATCTAGGAAAGTGTTTATATAAAGTATCAGCAGCAATTAGGAGACACGGTTGATGAGAGTGTTCAATATACTCTTCTTTTGAGGAAAGAATTAAAGATGTTGTATCTTATATTAAGTTTGATAGGGGTTGTGGTGCTTGTAGGCTATTTTAGCATTCAACAACTGGTTCGCTCTGTATGGCATAAAGAAAGATTTATTGGTCGTATTCCAGGCGTTCGTGTTCATCAAACTAATCAAGAAATAAGATATTTGATATCTTATAAAATAGGTGCCACAGTCTTCTTAGTCGGAATGCTATTATTATGGGGGGGGTGGATCTCCATCATCATTGAAGGTGGAGGATTCCCTGAATTCTCCAGAAGAATAGCGAATAGATCTTACGCATTTATTTTTTGGGGGTTGCTCACCTTACCACCAATCCACATTGTAATTTGGGTATGGGGGATCTATTATTTTGAAGAACTCAGGATCAGTACATTAAGTAGAGAGATAATTTTGGTCGAAAAGTACATCAAATTTCGACCTGCTTTTTCACGTCATTTAACTAAACGGACTATCGGATTTGATGAAATACGACACATCGAAAAAGTTGAATTGGTTTATGAAACTCAGAAAGAAAGGACAGTTGATTATGATACTTATTTACGGTTAATAGATAATACTCTGGTTAGTCTTGGGAAGTGGGGATCATTCAAAGGAGAAGAATACATTATAATTCAACAAATAGCAGCACATACTGATAAAAAACTAGTAGTAACACCAAAGACTGTAGATCATCTCTTGGTAGAAAAAACCAACGAACGAGAAAACTGACCATTTCCATACTTTGAATTGAGGAAAAAGTGCGCGGTGACTAAGTTAAATATGAAACCAAGAATCGTTATCTTCAAAAAAGACATCATAAACTTGGATCCGCTTGATTGGATCATTGCTAAACCAAATCGTTAAAATTTTAATAACTTGAGGGGGCATTAAGACAATTTGTTGTGTAACCGAGTATTTGGAACCTTATGTGATGCCACTAATCGCACAATGGCTAATTTTTTAATAAATTGTGGAAATAATGAAAAGAAAAACTCTTCATTCACCCTCAAATGTCCGATGTCGAGCACGATGACGAGAAACGAAAAAGATAACAACAAATAGGCAAAAACCAAAGAAGAACAGGCGACCGAAAATGCTCAAAATGGTCAAGGGAACAGCTAATTGAGGATTGTCATGAAACGTAGCACCAAAATCAGCAAAATCAGCAAAATCAGCAAAAAAATCACCTAATCCAATGGGTTATATCCCGTTGTTCTTAGGTAAACGAGTCGCACTGTGCAATAACCAACGAAGTGTTCCGAAAAAAAAAAGTTGATTTCGAATCACTCTCCGAGTTGATTAAGTGCATCCTTGAAAGTTAACGCCCGAAACCCTTCTAGCTTACCTTTTATCTTTGAGCTATGAAAAATTTTGTCATTTCCCAACAGTGGTTTTCTTAAATTAACCGCAATCCCTATCAGAAGAGAATCAAAAAAAGTTCCTTTCCGTGAGTTAAAAATCTCTTTATAGATTTCAATCCCTTTGACTAGATGCGTTAATTCAAATTGTGCGTAAGTAATTTGATATATATTCCTAATATCATCAATCAGTTCGAAGATCTGTTGAATATCACTTGATAGTAGATTTTGGCTGTTCAATATAATTAGCATCTCAAAACAAGCTATATGTGGAAAAATTATTTGGTGTCCAGAGAGTTCTAATACTGCTTTCAGACTTTCATGATGTCGATCATTCTCTTGTAATGCAAATAGAACCTCGGTATCAGCGATCACTATTTATCTCCACCCGTTTCAGAGAAAAGAAACTCTTCACTTTTTTTATTTAGGTTTTCTTTTCGATAATCAACTTTTTTTAGCAATACAGCTAATCTTTTATGGGGATTATCATCTAAAGGATATATTTCTAGATGCGAAGACTTCCTGATAATTTTTAATCGATGACCTTCTTTTAGGGGGAGTTTTTCTCGAATTTCCTTGGGTAATGTAATAGTGAACCTTTTCCCCAACTTAATAATCATACTATCTTCAGTCATATTATCACTTCTGTCTGAAATGGTTATTTAGCTGATTTATAAATATTTGCATAACTCTTCTGCTAATGACATTTTAACTTAAGTAATTAGTACTAAAAAACACTTCTAAGGTGAAAAGGATTTCATTAAGCTCTGTTTCCAAATTGAGGAACCTTAATTTACCTTGAACCTGAAAAGTATCCCTATTAGACCACTTTAATTTTCGATTCTCGTGTTTTAAAGGAATTCAGAGACTGAAACACAGGACGATTTACAGAGATTTATAACTTTTATCAACTTTGTTCACATTTTTCTGGAAAATATTGTACCTTAGGACTGTATTCAATTTTTTCCCAAAATCTGATATTTTGAGAATACATATCGTTGGTTATGACAAATTTTTATATAAAACGTATATACGTTTCAAAATAGTCGGGTAAAAAAGAAGTGTAAATCAAAAGGGCTTCTGAATTAAACAACATTAGGCGTTTCTTTTTTTTAAAAAAAAAGGGGGAATAAGTTAGTTGGATTAACCATTCAATGCCTTGACTATTTCAGCCATGTCATCTATTGATGAAATAGCATGTACTTTGAATTTGATAAATGGAACAAACATTTGAAGTTCATTTGCTAGTTCTACCTTTGAACCTTCAAAAATGCTGAACCCTCGCATCTCACCATCGAATAAACCCCAATCCTTCGTTATTCCCTTTTCAAGATTCTCTTTAACTATATCTACCATAGGTCCCCACATAGCACCTCTTTCCTGAGGACTGATCGGAACCTTAGATTCATCAACTTCCCATAAAGTTAAATATTTTCCCATTTTTTGCACCTTTCTTTACAACTGAGTCTGAAAAAATTCAAATATTTTCCAAAGTCTCTTTCAGATTAACCTTAATTCGCATTCCCAGCGGCTTGTTCTCCCCTCTTACCACGGACGGGTAGATTGAGGAAAGGTCGTACATGCGTTGTGGAGTTAATCTATGTTTATTCGATTATATGTTATAAAAACTTTTCTACAAGTCTTTTTTCATAAAAACCATTATTTCAGTCTGAATAATAAATCATGTTAAACTATATTCTTGGATCCTGAAGTATATAAAAAAAAAGAGAAGTAAAAGTAATCCCCCCTTTATTTGACTGGAGATTTGCTAGTATGAATGAAACTGCTGAAATTAAGTGGGATCTTACAATAGTATTTGAAAATAATGAGAAAACACGTGAATTTATCGAAGCTTCCGAGATTGATCTTGAAACTCTTCAAGGGGAGTATAAAGATAAAATCAATAGAGAAAAAATCACATCAAAGGAAATATTTAACTTTCTTGAAGATTTTAACAGAGTAATTTCAAATGTTGAAGATGTGTATTACTTTACTCAGATGCAATTAGATGCAGACCAGTCTGTTAAGACTTCATTAGAATTAAATAATACAGCTAGTAATCTTATGACTAAGGGAAAAAAGGTCCGAGCCAATTTTCAACTAGAACTTGGGCAGTTATTTTCAAAGAGACCCGAGTTACTCAAGGATCCGATATTCAAGGATTATAATCATTATTTGGAAAAATTGGTCAATAAAACGAAGTATATGCTCTCTTCAAAGGAAGAAGAGATTATCGCAGAGAAAGATAGATATGGGATCCTAGGTTGGGAAAAACTTCAGAGTGAGTGGTTAAGTAGTAGAGAATTTAAGATTCTTGATCAAGATGAAGAAAAAATCGTCACCTGGGGTGATTTTGTTAAGTACACAACTTCTCCGATAAGAGAAACTCGTAAGAGTGCCATGGTTAACATGGTAGGTGAAAATGGACTAGCTAAAGACAAAGATATATTTGCTGCTTCTCTGAGAAACATTTGTGGTGATCATGTCTCTATCTATAAACGTAGGAATCA
>JAUUVJ010000080.1 GCA_030589605.1 Candidatus Hodarchaeota archaeon
AAGCATTAAAGGGCAGAAACTTGACAGAAATTCGACCAAAAATGACAGTCAAATTCCTACCCGTTAGAAAATACATTCACGATTGCTTTAAAAACTTTCCTTGGGCCTCAGAAAACCAATTCGAGACTGTATAGAACTATGTAGACCACCAGTTAGCAGGACGGGACAGAGGGCGACAAGCGATGCTACGGTCAGGAATGAGTGAGTTGACCGATCGAATCACTGCGTACCATCTTAAACACCTGTCCTGCTATCTTGAACATTTTAAAAAAACCCAATTACGTCATAAACCAAAGGTTGATAAGAGACGGATCCATCAGCTAGCCTTTGATGACACCAGTCAAAAACGAGCTGGAAAGAACGTATTTGCTAGTGGTTACCATTATAATCATACACATAGCAGCGTTGATTGGGGGCAAGTACTCGTCGACGTGGTTCATGTAAGTAATCGCATAGTAAATGTCGATTATCGTCCTTATTTATCACAATCATTTATTGAGCGTGCAAACTACTCACAAGAGGACTTTTATACCAAAATCAAGATCGTTAGACAGCTGTTTCAAGATCATTCTCAGACAATCATCAGAAAGGGACTAGCTCCATCCAAAATATGGGTATCGCTGGATTGTTGGTATGCATCAGAAGAATTAACAACCGATGTACGCCAATCGGGAGCAAATTTATTGCAAGGAGTGAAGAAAGACACCCGTTGTGTCCTTTTCGGAAAGCTAAAACGTCTTGATGAAATATTTAAGCCTGAAAAGCAATGGTACTATCGGACAAACCCCCATTCTGGCAACCGAGTTTATTTTCAAGAAAAGGAGCTCGTTCTAAATCGCCATGGAAAGTGTAAGGTGTTTGCAGTGCGGAGAGGGAATGACCCTCGAATCCGTTATTATGCGACTACTCGTTTGAAAATCACTTTTGAGGCCTTTTTACCTCGGTTACGGGCTCATTGGCAGGTTGAAACAATGCATCATGACTTAAAGCAGTATTTCAATTTACGTGGATGCTTTTCAGGTAATGAAACGCTTAATCGTATTCATTGGCAAATTGACTATCTTCTCTACTTAATGTTTCGGCAATATCAAAATCAACAACAGCAACAAGGACTCTCTGTCACTATTCCCAAACTGATTGCTCTTTATCGGTATCAATATGATGAAGTCCGTGCCCAACGGTGCTTTAATAGTCCAAAGAAACGTTTTCACTCCAGAAAGACGTTTCTCCGAGCTTTATGTTAAAACCATGCTAAGTAATGTATCTTTAGTGAGATTCACACTGATTTCTATTCCTGATTTGTTTGATGCTAATTTCAAATTCTTTCCATCAATTCCCAGGATATTAGATTCGTGATTCAATAAATGCTCTTCTGCAGTTATAAGTCCTCTTTCTTTCATTTCAAATAATAATTCGTTGAAGAAACTATTCAGATCTATCTGAAAGTCATTGGTTTCATATTTCTCAATTAGCTCAAGCAGATATTCTTTGACTATCCACCTTTGAGGATGAAATCCTTCAAATTTCTTTATTATTCTATTAAAAATCAATACTCTTAGAGTTTGAAGATTATTAGGAATGAGCTGGACTTTATAAGAAAATTCGATATCATTGATTATATCTTCTATTTCTTTTTCTGGGTGGTAAACCAACTCATTTCGATTAATCAATAAACATTCTAAGTCTTTTACAGAAATATAAGCCTGAATAGTTGATTCTCTTTCAATTTCTGGAGAAATATTGTTAAAATTACAAATATTACGCAAACTTTGAATCACGAGGTCATCAAGAATTGGAATATTCTCTGCACGAAATTTTTTAATGATAGAGTTGTTTATTTCTTCATCTAAACGTCAGGAAGAAATTTAAGTTTTGTATATCCTGTAACACATGGAGTTATCGATTTTACTCAAATATGTGTTGCCAAAAACGCAAAATTGTCGGGGGAAAAGGCATTTTAGAATGGATTATTCTCAGATATAACATGATATTACAATTTCTCTAACTCTACTCTACTACTTCCTTTTTCATTTTAACAACTATTTGGAAGTTCTGCATCGTAGAAGTCGATCAATGTCTTTAAATCATCAGCCATCAACGAATCCCCACGACCAATCTCCCCTACTTACCGTCTATTAGTACAATTACCATTGTTGGATTTCTCTTATTAATCGTATCGTCGAAAAATTCGGAGGATAAAAGATACACCAAGGCGGGATCTCGGGATCAATTGCAGCTTCTGGAGTCAAAAGAGGTGTAATGGTGTGTACCAGTTATTAATAATTTATTTTGCAGGGGATATTTCTCCATTTAGATTTTCGTGATGTTTACATAAATGATTTAACAGTAGACCATGATATGATACAGAGGGCAAGTTGGGGGGAGGGAGTACTGACAACTAGGGTAGGTAACGCAAAAATGAAATAAGTACAGAAATAAGTCAGTACTCCAAGGGTTGTTTACCAGATGCTAGGTTAAATAGGTTTAGTAACTGGCTTCAGTGACAAATGATAAAAATATGGTGATGAAACACAACAGTCAATCAAATAATCCTGAATCTTACTTTAGCTGATATAAGCCTTGAACACTATCTGTGACTTTTATTTATCAACCTAGCGTATTAATTATTGACCTTGGAAATCATCAAAGGTAAAAAATGGACTAATAGTCGATAGGGAACATATCATTTATGAGAAACCCAATAGTATTGTTGTTTTCTTAACTCGTACTTGTTTCAGAATTAGAAGTAGTCCCAAAAGCGACCAGTTTAACATTAGCTGTCTCGTATGTATCTCTATCTCGAATAACATCGCCTTTGGAATAGAAAACCTTAACTTGTGTCGTGGAACTGGTCAATTAGCCAAGTTTGTCTTGTAATAGAGCCACCAGATAATAATATTCGATCTATCTTCTATATTCATGAGATGAAAGGTTTTTTAGTTTCTCTTACAATTCTTCTATTTTTCTGAAAAATTACAAGACAAAAAAAGCAAACTCTTAAATTGTTTAAATTCCTAGATACTCGAATTAAATATTCATTTATGAGAAGATCTAATGGAGGTCGGACTCAATGTCCCTAGATGTCGGAATTTTATTTACAACCGTGGATACGTTGGTATCTCTTTCTAAAAATCCGAAGGGATGGGAAAAATGATGGGTAGAATAAGGGGTCACTATTTTGATACCATAAACTTCAGAGAAATGTGAAATAACCTTCTCTATTGAAATTGAAGGGGAAAAATGTAAATGAGACCGAAAATATTAGTTGTTGAGGATAGTCTTAATATTTTATTTAATCTCAAATTAACACTAGAAATCAACAACTATGAGGTAATTACCGCGACAAATGGAAAAGAGGGGATTCATTTACTTTCAAAAATGGCATTTCTTCCTAACTTAATCATTAGTGATATATTGATGCCCGTAATGGATGGGTATGAGTTTTTTGAAAATATTACGGGCAATCCCCATTGGGGTTTTATCCCGTTCATCTTTTTAACCGCAAAAGCGGAACCTGAGGATATTCGTCTAGGAAGAATCCTTGGAGCAGATGATTATATCACTAAACCTTATAATGAAGAAGACTTATTGGCAATTATTAAAGGAAAGATTAAGAGAAGTAAAGAAAGAGAATTAATTCGAAGAAATATTGAAGAAAGAATTCTAACTATGCAAAAAGATGATACGAGACTTTCTATAACAGAAGAAGAAGAACAAGCTATTTCCACCTTGTTTTTAATCTGGGATGAAGTTGAAGGCCCTGAACTTGTAGATTCTTATCCTCTTGATCCACCTTATGAATCTGAGCGGTTTTTTGATATCGGAATTCAGTTATTTCAGGCATCTGTATCGATATTTGGCCAACATGGCGACCTTGGATCTGCAGGAATATTATTAACTGTAAAAAATATTGGTAAAGATGGATATATCTATTTTGATATCAAAAGAGATGAAGAGGTTAGAGGAGGAGAAAGATTATTCATGCTTGCAGTCTTGGCTCCAAAGATAAGTTATTTAAAATCATTGGAAATAAATGAGCTTCTTCAAAAGACTTCAGCTAAGATTAAAAAGTCGCTTAAATGGAGTTTAAGTAAAATCTGGACACAAGTCTCTGAAATTCTTATTGCATAATATTATTTTAATCCTCCTTAATGAGACGAATGTATACATTTTATGAAAAATCTGAAAAAAAACATTGAATGATGTGTCATTACGAATTTACATTAAAATTGGAAGGATGTATTATTAGTTGAAAATTCCCCCAATGGACGAAATTTCTCAGAAAAGACTACAAGGGATTCTTATTGCTTTCTTAGAAGGAAAAAAGAATGTTAACTGGGTTGTGGGTTGTTTTAAACACGTTCCAGAATCTAAGTATGATTCTATCCTCTCAAAAGCATTGAGTTTAGCTTGTATCAACCCTCAACGAGGAATAAAAATCTCCCAGATTCGTGAAAAACTTTATGGAAATTCTCTCAAAAATTAATTCTATATTCAAAGTTTTTATAAAAAGGAGAGTGAGAGGCAAGTAACTTTTATTAAGTCAAAAGTTCTTTAAAATATAGGGATATACAATGAAAAAACCTTGTAAATATTGCAAAAGAGAATTCGATAAAAAAAGTCTTAAGATTCATCAACAACATTGTAAGAAAAGACAAGATGCCGACAGAAATCTATTTAAGAACCTTCCTCCTTTTACCCAACCTCTGTCGTATGAATTTATGAGTGATGAGACCTATCAAGAATTTGGGATATCAATATCTAAAGAGGTGGAGCTACCAGATATATTAGAGGTCTTGAAAAACCAGTTTACCTGTCCTGAATGTAATCTTCAGCTTTTTCTAAAAGATCATGTAGCCCTTCAGTATTTAGAACGTCAGCAAGCACACGCTAAATCAGAATACATCTTCAGGGGGTAAGTGAGTACATTATTACTACAACATTCAGAACTACTTAAGGGACTCTCACCAGAAACCCTCACAGAATTTTTTAAGAATTTGATCAACATTCTCTATTTTAAGGTGCCCTACCACACCGACAAGCGGGTATTTTATGCAAAATTAGGAGCAAAATTAACCCAATTCTTTGCCAATATCAATAGGCTTATCGAGGTGTGTAAATAATCCAATTGTAGAACTAGAATCCAACATAGAGGAGGAGAGGTGAAATAAAGACTTGAAATGACAAATTCATTAGAAATAATCAATGTGAAATAATTTACATATCCCTCTAAAAAATACAATTATTGGAATTATTATAGCACATTATAAACATATATGGAAATGGGGCCACTATTTCCACTGAATTTTCATAAATAATTGTAATCAACTGATGGGATAGCTTGATCTAGTTGCTTCAGTTTCCAGTACACACTAATATTTGTTAAGGAAAAGTAGGTAAGATATATTAGCAAAGCTCGGAATTTAAAACTAAAATGCTTTCATCCGTAAAACAACAGGATAGATTTTCATTAATTCTTGAAGCGGTTGATAACATATTTCGCACATAGGTTGATTTAGATTAATTTGAGACACAACTAAAACTACCTTTTTACCATTTATCTGTTTAACGATACGATTTTTTGGTTTGAAATTGTTCCTAACCGCGAATGGCGATTCGTTGACTCTTTGTTAATTATTTCATTTATGCTTAAAAAAACATCCGCTGTTACTCCTTCAACGTGAGTTCAGTCGAGTTCAAAAATTAAACTCAAGAAATAATATTTTACCAAATGAAATAATGATTGATCTTTGAATCTAAACCCTCCCGAATCTTTTTGATGTTAATTCTCTATTCGGAATAGTAATGTTCCTACTTTGTAGGAGTGTACTGTAATCTCCCAATGGTTAACATGTGGAAGTATTGAATCACAAATAATTACACATCTCCTTTTCTTAATTCCAGGAAAAATGTTTCTGACCTTACGGTTGTCTTCCTTTGTTTTAGGTAACGCGATTAAGCACTTCGGTTCATCAGAATCAAAGAACTGTAGTTTTACCTTTTTATTGCGAATAATAAGGGTTTTTACTCCATAAGAAGTTCTCGAACTTATTTCTTTGACACTATCAGGACCCATTTTTTCTGATTTTTCAACCTCTGTTGACACTCTTTTCTTTGCGGTTATATCATTTGGAGTTGATATTATTTTTAGTATAGCTTGTTTTGATTCTTCCAGAAATATTGAGCGTAATAATTTATACTCATCTACTGATATCTCTCCCCGTGCAAGACGCATTTGAATTATGTCAATAGGTGTAAGAGAGGAAGGTGTACGTTTACGATGAGTGGCTTTAGTTTGACGAGATATCTTTCGTTTCTCTTCTAGTTCTTTATTAAAACGTAAAAATCCAAGAAGTGGAGTCATTGTGTCAGCTATATTGTAAATTCCATATGGATCAATTTCTTGCTTTGTCTTGAAAATTTTCGAATATATCTTTCGATCATCCTTACTTGTATCTTTTCGTTTAAAACGAAGTTTTTCCTCCTCAAAGGTATTTAATTTACGGATCAGGGTTGAGGGGTCGATTATTACTTTAGGAAACTTATATGGGAGTTTATGTCTTTCAATCATTCTCTTAAGCACAGGTAAGTCAAAACTTTTATTAAAAACAACCAATGTACTGTCTGAATCAAATAAATTGAAGAAATCATCTAATATCGGAACTAAGCCATCTTTTATTCTAGTTATGTTAATCCATTGGTTTACTTGGATTGAATCATCCATCAGGCTAGTTAAACAAAGTAGGTAGATAAATCCTTCATACGCTTTGGGAATCCATGATACAGTCTCAATATCAAGTGAATGGATTTGTGAAAAATCTTTCCTTTCGTTCCAACATAACTTCAACAATCGTTCAATGTCTCCTGTAGGAGAATCCCAGAGTGCGCTACTTTCAATAGAATGACCGTTAGAATTCGCAGTGTACCTTACATCCCCCTTACGATACTCAATTTTGCGAAATATCAAGAATTGACTCATTATTTAACCTTCTGGTCAAGTAAGAATCCCCAGTAGTCTCCAATTGTTACAACTCCTAAGAGGATGCCATTTCCTACTTACACACACTCACCACTACGCTACTACTCACCACTACGGATTCTTTTCCTGATTTTCTCTAGCTGCGAAGTCTTATCAAAATTATACTTTTTGTTATCTAGGAGAGATCTTTCATTATCAACCAGTATAATTTCTGCATTCTTAATATCTGGTTCAAGAGGACAGTTAAATGAAGAATTTTTTACCGTATAAATTGCCGTTTTGATTTTTCCTTCGAAAGTCTCACAAAAAACTTTTACTGTCAAGGAATTATCAGATTTATTTTTTATTAATACATAGACTCTATCATTTTTAGTTATGGTTTTATCATTGTGACCCTTTGGTGAGATTAAAAATATATTAATTCTATTCATAAATTTATTATTTTCTTCCAGTTTAAATCCAAATTTATGAAAAAACAGTTTATCTAGCTGAGGATAATAATCCAGAGACTTATTCCTAGTAGTTACTGGACTCATAGTATAAGATCGTTGTATGTTCATAAAATTAAAAGAATAAACTATAGGTAATCGCAACGGGTTATTTATTAAACGGAAATTTGAATGAGAAGAAGAATAGCGATTTATTATTGGACTTCTGGAGGAAATTGAAATATCAGGAAGGATTCTAAAGGTATGTTCCTCATTAAAATACTCGTTCACGATACCAGCAAGAGAATCTATCTCATCAAAAAAAGCACTAAATATACCTTCAAACCATCTTTCAATATTGTTAGGAGGGATTGAATCATGGATATAGATGCAGTTATCATAATCCAACCTTACTTTTTCAAAATTTTTGTCAAATGAGATAGGGAGAATTTGACCGTAAAGTAGATAGAGTTTCCCATCCTCTTTGATGAGGAGAACTTTAATTTCTAAGGAAAATGAGTTATTTGATAATTCTACCAATAATTTACGTAACACTGGCAAATAATTCTCAAATTGTGGCAAACTTAGGACCATATTCATCACCTTTTTCAAAAACACAAAACCAATTTTCAGTCTACTAGAATATTATGTGTAGACATTTTATATTCGAAATACTGATTTCCTTATTACTCATAATATTCTGTTTTATGCTATTTATTTCATCGACTGTTCAATCTGTTGGTATTGAGGGTACAGTTCTTCTACTAAACTGGTCTCTTTACATCCTTCCCTTGTCGGTTTTGCTTGTGGCATCTTAAGTCATTGTTTATTATCGAAGGAGTTTATAAACTCAGAATTGACTCCATATATTTCCATTAACTAGAGTGGAATGTTAAATTCAATTGTAAAATGTAATGAACTTACTGTTATTTTGGTGAACTATGATTTATAACGTGCAAGTAGGAATTCTAAAAGCCTTCTACCGTTTGAATCTTTTGCATCCCGCAAATTCGTACACTATTAAGTTAGACAGTAACGCATCTCGTGACAAATTTTCATTATCGTCCATTCTAATTCACTCTATATGAATTTCAGGAGTGGTTATTTAGTACTTATCTTATGAAAAATTTCAATAAAGATGATTTAAAGAGATCTAGCATTGAATTTTCAGAATCCCATTTCAGATTAACCAAATTCTTTTGAAAATCCTGTAATGCAGCAATTTGATCATTCTTCCAGTGTAGCATGACAAAATCACGATATTCTTCTAAAAAATAGTGTAGAGTATATATTTCTTTAAAAAATGTAGTTAGTGGCACCAATAATAAGAATAGGAGTATGAAAATATTGTTCATATCTCCAGACAAGATAGCTAAACAATTATAACAAATGAAAGTTAATACTGCATTCCTAAACAGTAAAAATAATTTTTCAACCTTATAGAAATTGTATTTTCTCTCGATTTGAATTAAAAGCCTCTTCTTCAATCGTGACGTTTCCTTCATTGATATAACAACACAATCTTTAATTAATTAATCACCAACATGTTTAGAGATGATTTGAATATGAGTAAAATCGTTATCAAAATGAACATGTCGTGATAGCAGTAAATAAGAGACATAAATAACTGTTTTTCTAATTCAAGAGAACAGAATCTTTATAATAAAAAATAACTCGAGAAATTTATAATAAACCAGCTAAATGATAAACTGAAGTTGTGAATAATTTGGAAAATCCTGATATTCAATTAGATGTAGATTACTCAAAAAGCTTATTTGAGTCATTAATGATTTATTTAGCATGCTGGAGTTCTGAAAATTGGAAGCTTGCTGATTTATATGGTGAAAAGGGGTTTGTATCAGGAAAAAAAGAATCTCTATATGCGAACACCATTAATCGAATAAAGAAATTACAGGAAAATGGAGTACCAATATCATACGAAAGATTGGACAAAAATAGGCCAAAAAAAAGCGGAATTATTGTTGTTAATCATGACCAAATAACCTCAGAATTCACCACTCAAAATAATCTTACTTTAGATGTCGAAAAAACTATCCTAAACGAAGTAATTGAGACGGCTATCCCTCTATTAAGAATTCAATTCAAACATTACTATGAAGGACAAGATTTTACAAATAATATCTTAAAAAAGATTATTATTTATTATACATTTTTGTTTGAAAAGTGTACGGTCTGTATCAAATATTTTCCGATATTGATTTCTTTTCTCTATGCGATAAATAGTGAAGACGGGTTAACTAGTGATCATAAATACTCAGAGAAATGGGTAAACACTCTTAGTGCAAGCTCAAAACTTGGACTTGACCGAAAATTGATATTGTTCTTTCTATCCAAAATTCCAGGTATGGAAACTATAATGTCTCCCTCTGGAATTAATCTTTCCTTATCATCCTTGATTCTTAGGACTTTAACTGAAACTGAATCAGATATTAGAATTGAAAAATTTAAAGAAACAATAAAATCCACTAGAAGAATCATCCCTTTTTATATCTGGGATAATGAAACGTATGATTACTTATATCTACTGCGTTTTCCTAAAGGAAGCTGGGATGAACATATTCCAGACAGATTGGATTACTATCTAGAAAATAAGGAAGAATTGTTTCAAAGATTTAAGATAATAAATCAAATGTTTCTGAATTTATTCGTGAAATTTTTATTAGTCGAGAATATTGACTATAAAGGAGTAATGAAAATGGATTATGAAATACCAGTTAGAAACGGGAGAAGAAATATTCCAATGAAACTAGATCTTAAAACAGTAATAAATAATGAGTAATAAACTTGGGAGAGGATTGGTTAACGCATTTAAAGGCATAAATTGTCACACGGCCAGCTGCTTTTAGGGTCACTGTAGATATTGAAAAAAAATTTTAAGTGAAATAGAAAGAATCTTCCTTAACCATTTTTGGTTAAAAAGGATTAGCAAAAGAAGGAAAAATACTATGAAAAGGAAGATTATGTCTTATCCATATACTGCGCGCGGCCTGTCCAAAAAGACCAAAGACAGCCGTATTCAAAAGTTTGGTTTAATTTTTCTCATATTTTTTATTTTCGTATCCTCTTTTGGTTGCATCCTACCTCTTAATCAACCAATCTCCTACCAAGAAATAGAAGGGGAAAAACCTTCATTAAAATACCTAGAATCGTTTAGAACGAATTTGGAGATAGAATATGAGAATTCTTTTTCTCTTGATTAAATGGGAAATACCAACTAATTCCTTGATAATGATTGAGATTGTAACAGATCAAGCTCTCACATTAAAAAACCGAAATACTAGCTATTCAGCCCTATTTGCGTATAATCGGACTCAAAAAGAAACAACAAAATCCTCGCTTGAAACTCCACCTATTCACCCAGGAAAGTATCATTTACTCTTCACAAATTTAAACACAACCACAATCTCTTTAAAATATCATATTTTAGTGATGAAATCGCGCTAGATCATTAAGAACGAAATTTCTTCCTTTTAATGAGATCTAATGATCAAGTTTTTGATCCACCAGCAAATATATATGGTTTATATGAAAAACAAATTGATGAAAGGATACTGGATAAAATGCTAAGTTAATTCTTGATAATTTTTTCATCTTCTTCTTTTTGCATCCACTCTATACTTTTTTTGAGTTTTTTCTGTGTGGATTTGCCTTCTAGAAGTATTTAAAAAGGAGATAGTGGCTCTTACTAGCTTCTATAAAGCTTTATAATCTTAGCAGTCTCAGTAATTTACTAGGTGTAAAGATATGATTTCAAATGGGATGGCTCTTATAGGAGCAGGAAGCCATCAGTGGGCGAAAAATATCATAACAACCATTGATGAACATGACTATGCATGGCTTGATTGGACTTATGGCTTACCAGGACAAAAAGGAGACCAGATTAACCGACAGATTGACAATGATGGCTATTTTTATTTATACCTTTATCCATCATTGAGACAACCTATTGAATTTAAACTGAAAATTGTGAAG
>JAUUVJ010000392.1 GCA_030589605.1 Candidatus Hodarchaeota archaeon
CAAAAAAAGGGTTTTTATTCCAAGCACCATCTTCATACACTGAGAGAACTGGATGCCAATTTGTAAAGGAATATAAATACCCTAAAGAATCCTGCGTAACGTAACATGCACTAAATCGACCGCTTGTAAGTAAAAGTTTTGTAGTGAATTGTATTCTGATAATACACCTTTCTTGGGATTGTATAACAATTGGTAGGTCAACTCGTAAATTAACCGTGTTTTCAACTTCAAAACTTAGAGGCATATCAGTTCTATTCAGTATTGAATGAATAATGATTGAATCAGAGGAATAATACTTAGGCCATATGTGAAAATATAATTCGTCAAATGAAACCACCTCTGTATTGAGAAAAGAAACGTTCATCCAGCCTGTAGCCGTACGTGCGGAGGGATCAAATACTACTGAGATATTATACTGACTTGTTTCCTCCTGGGTAGGAATTGCGGCAGGAGTATTAGTACCAATCGAATCGATAGTAAAAAATGTTTCTTTCTGCTTCACTGGAGAAGTTTTTGAACTAGAATCAGTCTCTATTTTTGGAGATGTTTCTAGTAAGGAAAGGGTAAATATAAGGATTATAAAAACTGCTATTTTTTGATTAGAGATAATGTTTATCATATTTCCAGCCTTCTTTGATTTGTAAAATAATGATGATGCTATTTTATTCACTTTGATCAACATCTTCGAAAATACTATGTGAGACATTATTTGAAGATTTGGTTGCAGAAAAGTGTTACTTCCCTCAGTTCAATTAAAGAATAGAAATAAATCTTCTCAACACTTCTCATAAAGAAACATGCCCAATGATGGATACTTAGTGCTGAAGAAACAGAAATAATTTGAACGATCTTTTTTCAACGATGTCCACGCAATAGCTTTCATAAACACCTGTGGAGACACAATACGAACATCATAATCAACAACAGTTTTACAATATCGCTCAATTCGTTTGCTCCACACTGGCTGGGGGTTATCTAACCGAAGAAACATTTCTCCATCTGTCAGGATCAATCCTATAGCACAGTACAGTTGAACATATTTGTGAATGGCTCGCACTCGTAGTCGACAAAACTGGGAGGTTTCGCGCTGACCACTTGAACGTTAAGCGATAGCGTAACCAAAATTGCTATAATATAAATCAAATATCTGATTTTCACTTTTCTACTTTTCAAGAACGTCTAACTCCTGCTCTCTATATTTTGAAATGAAGTGTACTTCTAAAATGGATAACAGAGAATTTATTCCTTAATATAGTTTTACTTCCTCCCTCTTTCTTCATCAAAGCATTTTTAGGATTAACAAACGATCAGTGAAATCATTCAATTTTCTGTAAACAAGGAAAAATTTTGGAAAAATACTGAATTGGAATAATCAGTTGATTATCATGACAAATGAAAATCAAATAAGCTCCTGACTACTCCCTTTTTTGATTTACACTGCTTCTTGGAGACGTATATAGGAAAAATCAAATTCAAGGAAATAAACATATTAATAACCCAAATCCATGTTGAGTTGATTCTTTGGTTTCTCTCCTTTAGAAATCAAAACTAGATTATCAATTACATCCTTTGCAGTAACAATATCAGCTCGTTGATGAACTTTGAAAGCTCGGTGTGGGCTTAAAATAACATTATCTAACTCTCTAAAAGGATAGTTTTGAAATACATTAACGGGGTTTTTTCTATTTTTAGGATAATTGTACCATGCATCTAGACCTGCAGCAGCAATTTTTTTATGTTTTAAAGTTTCATATAGTGCTTTTTCATTGATGATTGGACCACGTGCAATGTTGATTAGAATAGCGGTCGGTTTCATGAGATTAAGTTCCTCTTCTCCTATTAAATCTTTTGTTTCCTCTGTTAACGGTAATGAAATCAGAATGTAATCTGAATTCTTCAACACATACTCAAGATCCTTCTTATTTTGTCCTCCAATATAATCACACAGAGTTTCAGAATCAGTTCTTTCAGGAAAGCGTTTTATTGCTAAAATTTTCATCTCAAATGCGGATTTCATCATTTTAGCGACTATTTTTCCAATTGATCCCAAACCCAGAATTCCCAATGACTTTTGGTTAAGGTAAAATGAATTTTCTTCATCATACCTTGACGACCAATCTCCCTTTCGCATCATACGATCTGAGCGAATTATCCGCTTTGCTGACGCTATAAGAAGAGCCACTGCATGCTCAGCTATAACTAAAGCATTTGAATGGGAATTTGACACAGTTATGTGGGGAAATTCCTTCAGAAGATTAAAATCCAATGTTTCAGAACCTGTCCAGGGAACTTGAATATGCTTCAATTTTTTCGCTGCAAGAAGTTCTTTTTCTGATACTTTAGACGCTACAACAGCATCTACATCTGTAATTAAACTGATGAGAGTTTGTTCATCGCTTTTTTGCGGAAAAATGAGTTCGAAATCTTCTGGCAATTTCCTCAGATAATATTCTTGCACAAAAGGTTGAACACGATAACAGAATAATACTTTCATTTTTAATCATCTTTTCTCTAAATTATTATCCAAATCACATCTTTTTGATAAATAGATATCTTTTAACAGGTTCTAATCATGCATCAGTTGCCAGAAAGGTGTATTAGCAAAATATTATAACCTTAATTTGACAATTTATCTAATTTAATCTGAAAATAAGAAAGACAATAGGAATATTAAAACTCCATCTAATAATGAGTCTTTATTCATTAGTTGCCCCCTCTTTAAAGATTCTCTTCTAAGATATATTGATCAAAAAAAAGAAGGAAAAAAAGGGAAAGTGGTTTATTGGAATTTCATGTCTTTTAGAAAATACCTAATCCGCCATAAATTACCAACATTAACGCAGCTACAGCTATCACTCTAAAGTAAATATTTTTTGACTCATCGAAACAAACTGCTGCAAAAGAAAGACCAGCACATAGATTCACTAAAGCCATAAGAATTGCACTAAAGAATGCAAAAAGAGCTCCGAAATTTACGAAATTTAATAAATTGTTAACACCAAGCCCAGCGTTACCAAGAATATAACCATTAGTATCTCCTGTACCGAAATCAGTATAAAAACCAAATAAATTTGTCAGAAAAAAGGCAATAACAGCTACCATCAACAGAAAAGTACTGTGGTTAGTTATTATCTGGGTAAATCTAGACATTTGTTCTTCAGGTTTAATTGTCATTTTCGAGGTTTTTTTGTCAGACATTTCTATCACATAAGAATTTTTATTTCTAAAAATAGATTCTATCACAATTTTTTTAGAGGAAGTATTATATATTCATCTAAAGAAAAATTAATACTTCAAAATGCAGATTTTACTATTTCAGATGAAGGTTATTGGATAGATGATCAAATTAGTGGATTTCTTTTCTTCTTACTTATTAGGTTGAATACTCGGATCAGGATCTTTATACCCGTAATAAGCTCCCATATCAACTTGGATTCCATTTTGTCTTAAATACGTGAACAGTTGTCCTAGATGGAACCATTCATGGCCAATTTCATCAAATACTTCTTTATAGATCGATGTGTTATGAGTTTGATAAAAGAATCGTAAATTTTCATTATGAGCATCTTCGATATTCGCTTGTAGAAACTGTATCAATTTCCCTAGTCCTTCCTCATATAACTTTGTAAGTCCTTGGGCGTTTAAAGGCATATTATTCTTTTCAAGGTTTTCAGCTGTCTCCTCATCTGGAATATTACCCTGAAAAGCTTCATATAGACAAAGAGGGGAACAAGCAAGATGATTTGCTAGCTGGGCTGTAGTTTGCATAAGATTAGTGGAGCTACCTAATGATGACTCTGGTCTCCAATCCCATTGCTCTAAAGGGATCATTTTTAAAATATATAACACACCTAAACGTCTTGTCTTTAAAACATGAATAAGATGTTCCATTAATCATTACCTCTTACCGAGTTATTTTTTATGATTTTGAAATGAATTAATTGGGTTAGGTTAAAAGGGGTTTGAACACTTGATCCTTCCTGAGTTTGTACATTATGGAAAACTCGATCAATATTTCTAGTTTATCGATAGAAAAGCGGGATTATCAAATTCATGCAACAAAGGAAATTATCGATCAACTTGCTAATTCAAATTCTGTTTTATTAAATTACCCTTATGGAACAGGAAAAACAATTATCGCGCTATTAACCTTTATGGTAAAAAAACAATCCAATCCAGCAGCTAAGTTCATTTTCACTTCTGCTAGAGAAGCAGCCGCATTGAGATGTC
>JAUUVJ010000197.1 GCA_030589605.1 Candidatus Hodarchaeota archaeon
GATACAAAACGAATAGATGAAATTTTATTTGAAGTGTATAATATTCCTACTCAAGATATTGATGAAATAATGGATTTCAATGAAAATATAATTGAAAGAGCTTAAACTAAGATACAAATTACGCTTTATATACCAAGTCACCTTTTATAACTCTTTCAGGCACTTTTAAACCCACTTTAGTACCAGCTGAAATAGATTCAACATCTACTCTATCAATCTGCATCGATTCAATTGTCATCTCGAAATCAGTGGTAGAACCTTTAATAACTATTTTATCACCAATCTTTACTTCCTGAGTCGCATGCAATACAGCTACTCCTACTTTCGAGAAGTAATTTTCAATTTCTCCAATATTTTTGCTCATTATTAATTCTCCTTCTTTCTAAAAAGAATATCCTAAATGAATATCTTATAATTCTTAAGATTTTTGGCGTTATTACTTCATGAAATCTAATCGATTGAAAAAAACAAAATAGAATCCAGAAATGAACAAGAATAATTCTATACAAAAAAGATATAGAAAAAGTGTAATAAAACAGAAACTTGAAATAAAGGATCATTAACTAAAGTTAATAAAACCTGCCAAATGTATCAATAAGCTACATTCAAAAATATTCGTTGCATTATAAAAGTGATTATTAATGTTTGGAGTTTTGCTTCTCCATAGTTTGTTTTCAACAGACCTAGAGATGAGAGAATTTGCTGAATATCTTGAAAGCCAAGGATTAAGAACTAGTACTCCATTATTACCCGGCCATGGAACTGATCCTTCTGATTTAGAGAATTACACATATCAAAACTGGATTGACGCAGCAGATTCTGCATTAAAAAAATTAAATTCAGAGTGTCAAGTGACATTTGTAGTTGGCCAAGTTACAAGTGCAGCTCTAGCACTTTCTATAGCCTCATCCCACCCAGAGTTACTAGGCATAGTCATACTTTCAGGAATACTAACACTTACGCGGAAACAAAATATAATTAAACATGCTCTTAGATTTTTTCCTAATATTTTACCTTGGGCCTCAGAAAAATCAGAGTTAAATTATAGTGAAAATACCCTTACTTTAATGAAGAGTGTAAAAACATATTCTAAAGTTCCAAAAAAATCAATCATTGAAGCTGATTATTTACTAACTAGTACAAGAAAGAAACTCAAACAAATAAATCAACCAGTATACATTATGTATTCCAGTCTGTCAAAAAACGTTGACCAACGTAATTTTCAAATACTTCTTAATGAAGTAAATAGTCCAAAGAAAAAAATTTTGTCAATTGGAAGAGGAGAAGGTCTAATGACTTTGGATGAAGGACGTTACATTGTATTCAGAGAAGCTGCGAGCTTTTTCTGGTCTTGTATCGATTTGTACCAAATGTGAGACAAAAAAAACTTGGATTGAGATTATTAATCTTTATGATAATAACTCACGCCACATTTTAAGCTTTAGATCCTTTCTTGATCCCTCAAAACTTTTTGAAAATACACGAAATGAATCTAGTAATGTATCAAAGGGTAGTTCGTCTATAATTGTAGAAGCATATTCCAAAGATTCCTTAATGATAGCTTTTTTAAGTGGTGGACTTAAATCGCTTAAAACTTTTTCAGATACAGACCTAATAGAAGGGATAAAATCTGAGTCCTGACTGGGAAACGAAAAAGGAGAATCAATTGCCATGAAATAATTCTCACCAATAATAAAGCTAAGCTTTTGTATTTCATGGGAACCAAAAACTAATTGTTTAGGTTTAGACTTAAAAAGTGTTTCAATAAACCCTATAATGACCGCTAGATATCCTGCTAAAACAACATCACGTTCTACATTCCAAGAAAAGGGTAATTCTCCTCCTGAAAGATTTGATATCAGAACCCATCCTTCAGGAGCTTTTTGGCTAGTTAAATACTGATCTTTTCGAATTGCATAATGAAGCATGAGTAATTCTTGAAATGAAAGCATGGAAAAATTAGCTGATGACTTACTCACTATCATATCAATGTTTTTTTTATGCTTTTGATTCACATCCAAAATTATATTCTGAAAACGTTTTTCAATAATTTCCTGATCATGATCGCATTTTGCATTAGATATACTATAAGCGAATATAACTGAGGCCTGTCCTACAAGTACTGCTGATATCTGCTCTTCCATGATTTGAGGTAATCCTTCGGTGGCAGCTATTAATTTCATTGTAACTGCAGGATCAGTACAGATAAAAAAAAACTGATTTAAAAGTGATACAACAAATACTTCTGCAGAATCAATCCTTGAATGTTTTTGGCGATCAAATTCAATACTTGCAACAGAATTCTCTCCAGCAAATATTTCACTTGCAATATTTCCTAAACCTGTTAAAAAATTCACAACAAAGGTCAAAAATTCGTCATCTGGATTACCAAAGGACCATTCGACCCTTGATTGGCTAACAAAAATTGCCCAATTAGTATCAACTTCCATTTTTCATCCCGAAATGAAACTCACAATCTTCCAAAAATACGCTTAAAAAGGTTACTTCTGAACTTTTTAGTATTAAGGTGCTGATCATCGGAATCTAGTCCTTTATTTTCAAAATATTTATCCAAAAGGGATTTAGCATCCATTTTCTTATATTCTTGTGATTCTATTAGCAACACCTCTTCTACAATTCTTTTCTGAAGGTTATTTTCTATATCATTAAGTATATTAGTATTCATTCCGAAAAATTCTTCTCTAAAATTAGCGTCCAACGCTAATTGAGTAAAAGGAGAGTCTATTGCAAGAAAATAGTCTTCTCCATGAACAAAAGAGAGAACTTGAAGATTATTTGTACCAAATACTAATTTTTTAGGTTTAGACTTAAATAATGACATTAAAAAGGAAATTATTATCGCTAGGTACCCTGCTAAAACAACTGGATCCTGAGATACATGATAAATAAAGGGAACTTCTCCACCAGACATATGACTCACAAGACCCCATCCTTCTGGTGTCACTGGGTTGGCAAATTCTGGTTGTTTTCGTAATTGATGATGTAAAAATATTAAGTCATGAAACTGTAACATAGAAAAGTTACAGGAATCTTTTCCTACTATTTTTTCAATATCCTCTTCATATTTATCAGAGACATCTAAAACGATATTTTGCCATATTGTTTCTATTTCCTTTGATGTTTCTCTAGGGACTTCACTAATATTTTGAGAAAAAAGCATTGCCGCTTGACCAACAAGTACAGCACTCATAATATCTTTAACCTCTTGCGCTATTCCTCCACATGCTTCAATGAGTTTTAATGTTACAGCTGGATCTGACATGATTAGAAAGAATTTATTCATTAAAGAGACAATGAAAACTTCTCCAGGGAGAAATCCTTGATGTTTTGGAATATCAAATTGAATTTGAGCAACTCCGTGTTGACCGAATAATTCTTCGCCTATTTGAGACAAAGCAGTAAGGAAATTGACAACAAATGTCAGAAATTCATCATCAGGATTTCCAAAAGACCATTTAACCTCTTTGTCTTCAACAAAAAGGGCCCAGTTTGAATCTATTTGCATTTTCGTTTTCCTTTGTATAAGATGTTTCTCTTCCAACTATTTTATTTAAAATGATTTCTTGATTTGAAAAAAAATCTAGATTAAGTTAAAGAATTAGGAAATTATAATTTCAACAATAACACTAGAGTCTTTTCTATTTTAGTATTTCTTTTAAAACATATTGATTATTAGAAAAAACAAAGTTGTTTTATTAAATTAAATCATTCTATGTACAAAAATACTTTTATTCAGAACAAAATAGTTATTTTAGTAAATATAGAGGAAAGAACTTTGACTTCATCACAAATTAACAAATTAGCTGGATCACCTACAGCAGAATTTTTCAGTTTAGCGAAAAAAAGAGAAGCTGAAGGATATGACATCATTCATCTCGAAATAGGCCAACCAGACTTTCAACCAATGAAACCTGTGTTAGAAGAAACAATCAAAGCTATTCAAGAAGGAAAAACAACTTATACTGTAAGTCCAGGCTTGATGGAATTAAGAGAATCAATCAGTAGAGCCTACGAAGAGGATTATGGACTCAAAATCGATCCCCAAAACGAAATAAGGATCACATCTGGCGCAAAGCTAGGAATTCTTGCTTCCTTCTATACAACTATAGATAGAAATGAGCAATTAATGGTTTGTGAACCTGCATGGGTTTCTTATCCAGATATGGCCAGGATAGCTGGTGCAAAATATATTTCTATTCCAATGAAAGAAGATTTCTCTTTAGATCAAGACTTTATTCAAAGTAATCTTTCTGCAGATAAAGCCTCTACATTGCTAGTAAATAATCCAAATAATCCTTCTGGACACGTATTGACTTCTAAAGAGGTCCAATTTATAAAAGAAATGATTGAAGATTATAATCTCACAATTATAAGTGATGAAATATACAATGATTATATTTATATCGAATCTCCATTTAACACACTATTAACGGAATTAGATAACTGGAGAGAAAATCTCATTGTAGTAAATGGATTTGCTAAAACATATAGTATGACGGGATATCGACTTGGCTGGACAATATCCAGTTCTGATGTTGGTCGAGGTATTCTGAAATTTATTCAAGCAAGTACTAGTTGTCCTACGAATTTCTGCCAATGGGCAGGTATAAATGCTTTACAAAATCGACTCCAGGCAAGGAAAATTATCAATGATATCTTTCCTGAAAGAAGACAAATTATTTTTGATGAAATAGCAAATACATCTGGTCTATCAGTAGGTTCTATAGATGGAGCGTTCTATGCCTTCATCAAATACTCATTCACAGATAAACCATCAGAAGAAGTTGCAAAAGATATTTTGATAAATGCAAATGTATGTGTAATTCCTGGTAAAGCTTTTGGTAAGAGTGCAGAAGGTTTTCTTCGTATCACCTTCTCTAGATCTATTGAAGAAATAAAAGAAGCTTTTAATCGAATAAGAACATATATTGAGAAATGTACTTAAAATTTTGCATATTATTTTAAAAGGAAATTAAAAGATCAAGTCAAAAAACAATTATAGATCCAGAAGAACCCAACCTGTGATCCGTAAGTAAGTAAGATTTTCAATGAAATAACTTTTAACTTCATTTGCAAAACTAGCTAAAGGGGCAATTTCTACTCCCTTTTCTAGCTTTTTTAGCATTGTTTCTACCGCATTTACGTGTCGAGTATTTAGTATTAATCCTTTGTTAACTAAAGAAAAAACCTGCGAAGAAAAATCCTGTTCTAGTAAAGAAAGGGGTAATTCTGGGCACAATTTAATAAAGATTAAAACAATCATTTCATAAGCTTTTTGTGCATTTATTAAAAAAGGAGTTACATCATTTGCAGAGTATTTCATTTGCGCTTGATCAAATAGCTTTTTTGAAGCTATTATCTCATCCTGGATATCAGTGCTTATTTCATCTGGTAACTTAGATCCTCCCTCTGAAAGAGGAGAATAATTACTGATAACCTGTTGAATATCTGTTAATGTTTTGTAAAAACTCTCTAGGTTCTTTTTTATTGTTTCCTGCTGAGTAAATCGATTATTTACCTTTTTCATTCTCTCTCTTGCATTTTTTAATTTTACATTTGCTCGCTTTGATCTTAAATTTTTTTGTTTTTCCTCTAATGTAACTTTTTGTTGTTCTGTTTTTTCCTGCTCGAGATGTTCGATTTTAGAATCAATTAAATTGGACTCTGTTTTAAGTTGTGTCAATTGTTCTTCCAAATTACTAATTTCATGTCGAATATTCTTTATTTCCTCTTCAAGTTTATTTTTCATTTGAAGAAACTTATTGATATCATGTTTTGGTACATGAACATCTTTTTTTGTCTTCGTTTGTTCTTTAAATTCCTTAAAACGATCAATGAGATCCTTTTCTTTTTTTGTTAGTCTATTATATTCAGAAGATAGATGAGCTTTTTGTCGTAGATGAGAATTTAATTCTTCTTTCAAATGCTTATCTAAAGAAAGAATTTCTTCGATTTGAGACATAATAATATCACTCATTATGATGAATTTTATTGCGTATCTCCTCAATTTCTTCAATAAAATTCTCTATTTTTTCTTTGGTACTCAATTCATCTTGATAAAGTTGAGTTAGTTCCTCTTGTTCTGAACTTGAACCAGATTTGGAATAATGTTCTGCTTCTTCAACCAATTCTTTTAACTTTTCTTCTACTTCTTTTTCTTTTTGTTTATTCATATTAATATGTGAAGTCGTTTTAGTAATTGAGTTGGATATCTGTATTTTGTGTAATTGTAGATCTGAGAGCTCATTTTGAAGTTGTTGGATATTTACTTTTAGTTCCTCAAGATTATTTTCTGAAGTTTCATCGTCGTCAAATCCAGATTTGACGATGTCCGGGTAAGTTTCCATTAGTTGATCTATCTCTTGTTGAACTTCATGGACTTTTTGGGAGATTTTATCCACTTTGCTTGATAACATACCTCGAATTCGCCTATTTTTAGAAATCTTTTCATCATATTTCAGTTTTTTATCCTGATATAGCTTCTCGAGTTCTTGCTCTGTTAATTTCGATAGTTCCTCTCTAATTATCACCATTAGTCACTTATTTTCGAAGAAAATACATTCTTCCTTTAATAGCAATCACTTTCTTTTCTAATTACTCTACTTTTTAAAACTAATTGTTGATATAAGAATAGAATGAATAATCTAATTGTAAAAAGTCTTATATTTACATTAAAATCATTGCATTAATTAGTAAATCAAATTGATTGATTTTTTGCTAGGTTAGAAGAATTAAATATAGTTGTTTAAACTTTTATTACCTTATATTTTGTAAAATATTATCAATAACTTCTAATAATCGAGTGATATGAGGTGTCGTGGTTTGAGGCATAATCACAAAGCGTAAAAAGCCATCAACTAAACTAGTTGTCCAACCAAGCTTCCAAAGTTCAGTATGTAATTGAGAAATATCAATAGGGTGATTATTAATCGTTTTAACACCAAAAATATTAATCACAGGTTTTATTGGGATACTGAAACCTCTTTCAATAAGTTCTCTATAGAGATATTTTGTATTTTCCAAGCATTTAAGCACTTCTTTTTGATATCCATCATAACCACATTGCTGCCACGTTTTCGCAAAAGCTATTGCTGAAGCACCAGATCTTGTACCTGTAATTGTATTTTGTTTAGGACTCCCCTTTAAGTACTTTAAAGTAAACTGAATCGCTTTTGGATAAGATTATTGAGATGTTTAATGAAAAGTGTTTTAATTTATTCTCTATTTAAACCTATAAATGGATAATTAACAAGGAATTTATTAAAGAATGGTTGATAACGATACCAAATCCAAAGGTCAGTATTTTACGC
>JAUUVJ010000090.1 GCA_030589605.1 Candidatus Hodarchaeota archaeon
CTCTGGTGGTTTTGTTAGAATTAATCAGGATTATCATCCTACTTTTACAGAATTTTATCAAAAGAATCTACAACCTCGTTCAAAACGTGATAATTTCTTTGTGATTCTAGGACCTATTGGATCAGGAAAAACAACCCAACTTTGTCGTGTTGCAGTTGAAAGTCTAAAACAGGGAAAAATGGTTTATATAGCAAATCCAGAGATTCCATTACCTGATTCTTTTATATTAACAAATTCAATAGTAATCGTTGATAATTTTGCCCGAATGCATCCTGCTGATATACAGAAGTTAGTTACTTTTGCTAACAGCGGAAAAGGATTAGTCTATACAGCTATCCGAAAAAATTTCATTGGTTTAATTTCATCGCAATATCTAGCTTTTACCAACAGTTCAAGATTACCATGGATTCAAATAAATCTACCATTTTGGACATATGAAACCCAATTGCAAGTATTTTCCAAACTAAAGGAAGATTGGCAGTGTTATATTGTACCAGAGAGTATTCCTTCATTACTTCTAGAAAGTTTGGGAAATCCAACTTTGTTGAGTGAACCCTTGAAATTCCCTAAACGAGCTCGTGGAGCTCTCAGTTTCTTAGAAGCTCTTTTTGAAGGACATAAAATTGGAATTGGCGTTCCTGCGATTCATACGAAGTACCTACGACTAATAACCGATTTAACCCATTTGTTTTCTGCTGAAGACGAAATTAAAGTGTTGAAATCAATCTATATTCTTACTAATCATTTTGAAAATTTTCCAGAGCTCTATTGGGGGTATTTAGAGAAAGAAATGGATCTACTACCAATAGATCATCCCATTATGTCTGATTTATTACCCACAAGTTTTATTAATCGTTTTAACCACTTCAAAATATGGAAGACCTTCTTTGTATCTGTTAAAACGGGTATATTTAATTTATTAACACATTCTCCTTATCCAGGAGAAAAAAAGGATTTTCAAAGAATAATTCAAGAGATGACTTTCAAGAAATGGGATAATGAGCTTGGAGCTAGTCTTCAAAAGCTAGTAAGTTCTCCCAATGCTTATAAACCAAATATATTCGAAGAAATAGTTTTGGTTTCTTTAGGATTAATGAAAGAAGATAGAATCATAGAAATAGATAATGGGGACTTGTTAATAGAATTATCTAACATTTCAGAGTTATATAAAGATGAAATTGAAGTCCTACTTGTTGCTGCTCAGATGTTAATATTACGTCTTCATCACTCTATACAATCCAACATTATTGCTGAAAAAATAATATTTTTACTTTCAACAACTCCCCACATTGAGAAAATGAGTACTCTATTTATTTTTTCCCTGATTCTTCGTGATCTAGCGGAGTGGGCAATAAACCAGAATCTTTCAATAATCGAACCTCTTAGGGATATGTTTAATGAATATAAACCTCTGTTACTAAAGCAAGTTGAAAAGAAAAAATATGTAGATCTAGGTTTTGAAAGTTTTCCTGTTGAATTATATCGGATTGCGGTTATATTAGAAAAAGAGACAGGAGAAAAGATTAAGTCTTTAATATATCGAGATGAACTATTTGAAGATTATCTAATAGGGCTTTTAAACTATTATGATTTGAAAAGCTGTGATCAAAGTCTATCTGAAACAGAACGCTTAAGAAAATGCGTAGACATATTATTAAAATCACTTTGGAATATAAGACATACGAAGGAGGAGTTAGATACCTATAAAATTATTATTGACAACTTGATCGCAGTCAAAAATCTCTATGGAGCTCTTTTCACATGTTTAGGAGCATTAAACATATCATTAAAAGCGAATCCAGAAGTACAATCAGAATTCTTAGATAGAGCTGAAGCTATATCGAAGGAGTTAGAAGAGGAAGTCTTACTTAATACGATTAGCTATTTACGTGCTTCAATCAAAATTGTACGACCTATGATTGAAACTGACGATCCTCAGATTCAAAAAGAATTTAATAAAATGTATAGCTCTATCTTTGAATTTTTATCATCAAAGCAGATACCAGCGGCCAAGGAATTATTTAAATCTAAGAAAGATTTTTTACATAATTTAGATCCCGATTTGTGTGCTGCTTTCGAAATAATCTTTGAACATTCGATAAAAAGCGATGATAAAGAATTACTAGAACTCTATTCTAAGATTGATGAATTAAACCCTCTAAGGAAATATGATCAAATAGTAGACCTCACAGATTCTCTTAAATACTCTGATCCTTCATTAATCACGCCAGGATCTTGTTTAATATGGCGAGAAAGGGCTACAGCCTTAAGAAATCTAAAAAGATATGAACAATCCCTAAAATGTTACACAATTGCCTTATCTCTTACATACCTTGATAGTATGGAGGAATTTACTCGTCTGAATATTCTTGGCCAAATCGCTTTTACTCTAGAGCTGATGCAAAACCGAGTTGGTCAACTTTTTGTGATGCTCTTAAACGCTAGAAATATAATCCCTCATAGGTACATACAAAGAATTGGTGAGGTAAAACACCTTCCTGATTTCAATCTTCCATATAATGATGATACCAGAATTCTTGGACTCAGACCACTGGGAATTTATGATGTTGCCCATCTACTTGCATATATATTAGCAGGTATGAAAAAATATTCTGTTGCAGAAAGATTAGCCCAGCTAGCTCTAAAAGATGCTCAATTAGACAATAATTTACGTGGAAAATGCTTCTGTTTAATAATTTTAAGTCGAATATCTTATTTTCAAGGTGATCATAGATTAGAAGAGAGATATTTTAATGAGGCCTCGTCTATTAGTAAGAAAATAACTGATTTAGATGTTGACAAACTTCTTCATACAAGAAAACTACCGTTTGAACCAATTTTCCCAGAAGACATTGAAGAGTCATCTGTTGAAAATAATATCTTTGAAGATCACGTTCAAACATTCGTGTCTCGCGTAAAATCTGTGGTCGAAGATGAAATTACTTCACAAGAACTTTTTGAAGAAGGACTTAGTTATATCAAAAGTTTTCCTAATACAATTGACGGTCTTACTTCTCTACTTAGTTTTTTGATGATGTTATTTACAATCATGCCCAAGAACGAATACAATCTGAGTACATTAGTTAAACTCATCATATCCGTTGATTTGAAGGTTATTAAAAGTGATTTAATTGAAAATACGACTTCTTTCATGTTAGATCTAGTAGTACATCTAATAATTTATTCTGATAAGACAAATACTAGTGAAATATTTGACAAGATAAAAAATTATGTGAATTTAGAGGAGAACGTTTTCAGATTTGTAATTCTTTTGCTTTACTGGAGCAATGGATTAAGTCAAACTAAGGACATTAAATTTTCATGGGAGATTGACGGATTACTAGTAGAATTCTTTGATCAGATATTTCTTATCGATGTTATCCAAATAAGAGAAGGGTTGGAAGCTCTCTATTACCGCATTTTATCCATTCATCCTGATTTTCTAAGTGAATTAACCGATGAAATAGAAGAAAAATTTCCAAATCCGTCTATACTTGATTATATAGGAGTTATCTATTATCAAACAGGGTTATTTTCAAAAGGTGAAAGAATTATAGAACAAGCTATAGAGAAATTTCCAGAGTTTGATGATCTGAGGCTTTCAATTTCTCATATTTTAGTTAGTAAAAAGCAGTATACTTATGCGAAGGAACATCTAACCTTTGTTTTAAAACACAATGAAAATGATTTAGAAGCTCTTTCTCTTCTATCTGTTATCTATAAACATGAAGGATCAATTGACATAGGGTTTGATTACGCAGAACGAGTGTATAATCTCTTAACACCTGATGATCCTAGATTTCGTAGTAGTACGTTAATCCTGGCTAATTTTAAATTGATTCAAGGAAAAAATGATGAAGCTATCAATTTAATTAAAAAAACCATGGCAAAGTGGTCAGGTTCTGGTACATTGAATACAGCAATGAGTTATATTATGAATTCAACGGATAATCTACTTAAGGCAAAACAATATTGTGAAAAGGGGATTAATCAACTAAAATCCAAAATTTCTGATTTATATTCACAATTTAACATATCTCGTTCAACTATTAATGAGATGATTACGATTAAATTGGAAGAAGTAGCCGAATATGAAACAATGAATTTATTTGAGTTAATAATCGTTGCTGAACAGCATTTTCAGCTTTTAGAAATTAATAGATTAGATCCTATCGTGAATAATACTATTTTAATTCTTACTATACTTATTAAACGCGTGGAACAATTTTATAAGAATTTATAACAATTTAAAACTATTGTATGATGATTCGAGTTTATAATATGTGGATTTTGATCGTATGTCTTTCCTTTTTGGTATAAAAATAATACTTTCATTCTTCGTTGCCTTCTTATGCTTTGATTAGGTTGTAATACTTTAACATCCTGATTGTTTGTAAAATGGCTGAATCGTAAGATCCTTTGATCGGAATTCTGTCAATTAATTCCTTGAGAATGTCTTCAAAATAGAGAATCCCAATATTTCTCTTCTGGAATTCTTTTGTAAAAAAATCCTTTTTAACATCAGTTTTCCCAAAATACTGTCTTGTAGTAATAAAATATTGATGATACTCACTGTTTCTAATGATTTCTGAAATTTTATCTCTTTCTTTTCGCAATATTTGGTTAAATATGTTATTAAGTCTATCATCAGAATTACTTTTAGTCAAGGATGCCTTTGAACGCCATTTAATTTCATAGACATGATAAATTCCATTTGAATCAACTGCTAAAATATCAATATCACTATAATTGCTTCCACCTTTTTTACCAACAACTTTGAATTTAATATTGCTCATAGTAAATTGATTTTTACAAAATTTCAACCAATTCTCTACAATTTCTTCGTTAACATTCATTCTTTATTCCCTCAGAAATTCTTCATTTTTTGATAATTTGAAGTGATCTCTTCTCCATCCAGATCAACGACTTTCCATTTCAACTTCGATCTAAGTCGCCACAACTCGAACGCGGAGTCTTTGTGAGAATAAAACTCTTCTGATGTTTTTTCATTGACTTTTGCCCAATGATCAGCAAGTTTTTCCCAAGATAATTTCCCCTTAGGAATTAGGGATGCTTGACAAAACCCCAGATGTTGATTCATGTGACATAGTTCACAGAGACCAATTAACTGCTTAAGTTGCTGAGAACCACTCTTATAGTCATAACTCCAATGCTCATGACAATGAAGCTTTTCAGGTGAATCGCAGATCATACAACGGAAATTTTGTCTTTTATAGACAATTTTGCGAATTCTATCCCATTCGGCTTTCGGTAAAACCTTTCGAAGGTTGTTGTCCCAAATCCCACGAGGAATCATGTTTCCCCAAAGACGATATTTGTCTAAAGCTGTTTCAATTTTCTTTACACGATCAATTACTGTCTTTTTTCTATTAGTATCCATTTCTTCCCTCAATTTTGCTTTTAGTTTTATTGAAAAATTCGATCAATGAAGCAAAGTGTCTATTGTTATATTTAACAATAGTATAAGAGTCCATGCTGTGTGGATCAATTCTTTCTTCCTTGGTGAATTCTTTTAGGTTCTCTTGGGGTTTTGGCATAACCTCTCATCCTTCCTCTCTGACATTACTACGAATCCCTTTTCCATTATTCGAAGAGGGGGGAGGGAGGGAAGTTGATCCTGTAAAAATTGAATAAAATTCAAAATAAACTTGGGACCAACCTCCACAGAATGAAAGTTTTTCCTCTTATATAAACAGCTCAACAAAATTACAATGGAATAACCATCTGTTCGGATGGAAGATTATTTATAGGTTAATTTTTGCTCTAGCTTCCTGTAAGGAAGTGATTCAATGAGTAAAGGTTCAAAAGTTGCTTATCAAGAAACTCTCCGAGAAAAAGCTCAGGAAGCCTATTGGGAAAAACTCTTTGCGAAAACTCAAGCTCACTCTATAGCCAAGATTCCTAAAAAACTCTTAATCCTTTATTTGAATTTCAGTATTTAGATCTCTGTGTAAACTCTATCACCAGTTCAAATTCCGCTTTAAACACCTTAAATACCGTGTTACTAATGCGGTAAAAACAAACGGTTTTCTTCTTGACCATACAACCTTCCATATTGATACATTTTTCATTTTTAACACCTTGATTTTTCATGTTAAAAACAATCATCCTTGAGTCAAAGATTTATAGTTCTTCATGTATGAGATAATCACATTTATCACAACCAATTCTATATTGAGTTTGTTCAATATTACCACCGCAAACTGGACATTTTGATTTTTCAAGAAAGACATGTTCCATAACACGGAAACCAGTAATGTACTTACACAATTCTAACAATATTGTCAATTCATCGAAATCTAGTTTCTTAAAATCGTTATAGTCTCTTTCAATTAAATTTACTATTTTTCAGTTTTCCCGTAACTAGACTTCTCCTTTTCTGACGAGAATTAACCGACAAAAAGGTTTAAATAGTGGTAGTTCCGCATATAGAGATTGGAGAATCGACTATATGCATTTTCAAAGAACTACCAATAAAGCATTAACTCGTGACATTTATAAAGTTTGTGACGGAGAGGTCACAAAAGCAATCGTTGGTGAATATTCACCTAAAAGTACATGGCATCCTGAAGACATTCTCAAGACCGTGATCGAAGCTTGTCTCCAAAAAACATCCCTAGAAGACGTCTGTGAATCGAAAGAAAACCCCTCTGCTGACCGAGTTCAAGATCGGATAAATGAGTTAAAACTTGATCAAATCGACCAATTAGTGAATGGGTGGATGAATGAACAAGTTAATCGCTTGCGATTTCATAGAAACACGACTCTGACTATTTCAATCGATTTTTATCAGCAGCCTTATTATGGGGATCCTTCTCCAGATTGGGTTATCGGTATGAAGCGTAAAAAAGGGACAAACTACTGTATTTGCTTTGTTTTAGTAACTATTACCACCAATAAGATCCGCTGCCCAATCTATGTGAAGTTATTAACGAAAAAGGAGTATCACGATAAAGTAGGACTGTTTACAGCGATTTGGTCTAAATTACCACTTAATCTTGCCATTGAAAGAGTTTTTCTTGATCGTTGGTTTTGTGATGACCCTATCATTAAATTTCTGGAGGGTAGACGACTCAAATACGTCATAGCAACTCGACGAGGTTTTTCAGTTAAAAAATCTCTTGTAGAGATTCAGGAATGTCTGAAACAGCTGGCAGGTTTTTCAGGTATAGATTTCGAGGATAAAAGAGAACTAGGCAAATGGGTCCGTAAGCGTGGATTAGATACGTTCACAGTAAAGCACATCACTCTAAAAAAAGGTGGAACACCGACCACTCTTATTGCAGCGTTTGTCAGGGTTAAAACTCATAATCGTGATCCAACAAAGCGTTGGACTTATGGTTTATATTTGTATATAACAAACTGTCGTGTCTCTCCTCGTTATGTCGTCAAGTTATACAGTAAAAGATGGATTATTGAAACCGATATTCGGTGTATTGGCACGTTTAAGGCTGTGACAAACAGTACCAGTCCCCAGTTAAGATTTTTATTCTTTGGTCTTGCAGTGCTATTCGACTTGTTGTGGGTCTTTTATTCTACATTCACTAATCGTTTACTTAATGGTTCCTCCGAAACTTTTAAGAATCACTTTTATGTATTCATTAAACAATCAGATACTTTACAATTCACTGCTCGAAAGTTTCTTCGATGTGTTCGTGACGAAATCTTTCCGTTGCTGTCTTTTCGAGGAGGTGATACGTGAAGACTGTATTTTTGGAAGTTCATTATAAGTTAACATAATAAGATTCAATGATCTTGTTTCGAGATCCTCAGCAATTAGAGGAGGTTTATTACCAAATTCCCATAAAATATCATTTATTTGCTGTACATAAAGGATATTATATCTCCAAATTGAATCTGAAACCGTTAAAGCCTCTTTTACTTCAGAGTACCTTTCAACACTTGATACTAGCCAGGTTTTAAATTCTATACCTAATTCTCTGAAGTTCCTAAGATCTTTTATTGAAGGGCCTGAATGACTATGAGCAATACTGTCTCGTATGGAAGCGATCTGTACAATAGTCTTATTCCATTTTATAATCGTCTCATCTTGATCAGTATTTATGAGGGCTCCTTTAATGAGCATCCAACGCATTTTAAGTCCCATTCCCTTCTTGATAAATTCTTTTAACTCAAATTCATCTTTTATTTCCCATAAAACTCTCATATAATAATCATAAATTAGAGAAAAAACCATTCTTTTCAGAGTTACATTCTCATCTAATTGGAATTTTTTTTCTATGTCATCATACAATTGAAGCTCTTTTGGAAGGTTTGTAGTCATATTATGTCTCCTCATAAATTCGAATCTTCATTATTATTAAATCGATAGAAATTTTTCAACAAATAAGTTTACTTAATGGATGTTTCGTGCTTTTTAGACCTCTTTTAAACCATTTCATTTGCTTTTGAATATAAATAATGTACCCGAAATTAATAGGATGTCCAAGGTTAATTTACAGAAACCATTACATTTCGTTACATTAGAAACCAAAAAATTGAATTACATAAATTTTAGAGAAAGAGCTTCTTAGAGGTTGAAGCCATGTTATTACTCATACATATACTACAGCTGTATCTTGGGTTTCAACAGGTCAAGGAGGTTTTCCTGAGGATTTCCTTCATCATCCAGAAACGAAACCTGATAAATTTCCTGAATTATTTAAAAAAGTACATTGGCTAAATTATGTATATCATCAAAATCAAGATCTGTATTTCGCATTAAAATCAGGACTAGCAAAATTAAGAGAGGCGTTGTTTACAAGAGATAGATCTATAAGATTCTTATTATCAATTGCAGCTATTGAGAATTCATGTCTTTTATTTTATAATTCATTTTTAGATGATCTAGGTTCGAGTAAGCAAATTAGAAGTAAAAATAAATTGAACAAATTTGATAAAGAATTTCAGATTTTTTGTACTCAAAGGGATAGTATGAAACCTTCAAAAGCAGTATCAAAATTAACAGAAATCTATTTTTCAGAAATAATATCTATCAAAAAGGCAATTATTGAAGTATTAGATAAAATTAATGCTATCAATACTAAGAATTGGCTTTTCAAGAATAATATAAATGCTTATAATATTCGTAGTGACCTTATTCATGGTAGATGGATTGAATGGGATGAAGAAAGAGAAAAATGGTTTTTCGAGCAAAGTTTTTATGCACCAGATAGAGCCCAAGTCTTTTTATTTGCTTTAATTAAATATTCAGAGAAAAATATCCTTCAAATGACTTAACTAATAATTAACTTTAAAAAAATGGGAAGAGAAGAAATGATTTTTAGAGGCGGTTATCCTTAAATAAATCGAATAAAGAGATGTAAAAGGAGATTATAGAAATGAGTGAGGAAGCTTGGTTATCATTTTGGGTAAATATTATTACATCGATAATCGGAACTATAGTAACCCTTATCGCGGCCTATCTAACCTATTGGCTTGTTAAAACAAGGGAGAAAGATAAGAAATTTACGAAAACAGTATTTGAACCTTTATATAAAGATATTTTAGAGAGAACAACTTTAGCAAAAAGTTTCAAATGTTTAATTTCTTTGTTTACTATCTTAAACTTTGAATTATGAGAATTACCCAAACATATCTATCTAGGGCCTGATATTACATATTTTTGGCTTCTAATGAGGATAATGATTATATAACTAGCTCTTTAACAAACGAAGATTATTTATGATGTCAAATCCCTATCCTTTGTAAATGATGGAGTTTATGGGTGAGAGACTATGAAAGATCGTAAAGTTGTAATTTTCCAGGATGAGTTTGATATAGTAATGGATCAATTTGGTGCCGAGGCTTTCCAACCTCGTGGCACTTCTGAAATTGTATATCGTATCCCTTTAGTTAATGACCTATCAATTTGGGTCTACTCTACTATTTATCACAAGACTGGTGTCTCACGAAAACCTGGCACCGATGCTATTCGGACAATCATGCTTTATCAAGAGAACCAAGGAGTAATGAACGAGAGCAAAACTCTTCGGACAATCAATTGGGAAAAAACCCTTGTAAGAAAAATTAAAAGTCTTCAAAAACGTGTTACCAACTATCGATGCCCTTGGGGACATCCATTGGTTAAAAGAAAGCGCAAAAAGGGTCGTGGGAAGTTCTATGATTGTGCTACTTTCCCTAAATGTCGGTATATATATCAAGGGGAGAAAAAACTTTCTGAAATATATGACCCATTGAGCATTCCACCAAAACCAGAGAACTTAATTCAAAAACTCCTCCGTAGGATAGGTTTACAACGAATCTGAATTTATCACAAAATACGTAGATACTGAGTTCTTCCAATACCCATCTTTCAAAACTCAAAAATGAAATGTAGTGCTAAGAGGATAGTAATCCTCTTAGGACTTTAATTATATTTGAAGGGAGATTAAATTGATCTCTTTAGTTAAGTGAACACACTTATTTGATAATGGAGTGAACTTATGCAGAATTTAATTCCTCCATTTCAAAGGAAGTTTCATTTTGTCTTAACACAACCTAAACAATTTGGCTAATTGATTATCATTATCTTGAAAATAATTAATAATCATTTTTACTTCTTCCTACTTCCTTCTACTACTAATTAAATTAATAATAAATAATAAATCTCTCAATTACTTTTTTGATCAGATGACTTCATTGGATAATAGTAATTTAATTCATCTAAATCTTTTACCATGTCTTCTACTGTATGGGTTGATTTCAAGATAACAGGTATATGCTGTAAAGAGCTAGGTAGAAAGTTTTTGTCCAGTAGTAAGCGTTTTTCACTTGTCACAAAAACAATTTGTTGGTTGGGGTTTTCCTGCAGGATCTGTTCAAGTACTGGCACTATATTCCCTGTTTCGAGGTTATATTCTACCATCAATAGTTGTGGTTTTGGTTCTAATTGAAGGTATTTCTGGAGATATATGGAGGGGGTTGAGGTAACCCCCACCACTTGCCATCCAGATGCCCCTAAGACTGGTATGTATAACTCCATCAAATCACTACGACTGTCGATGATCATAACTGTCCGTTCAGAGTCGGTATATTCAGTCAATTGAGTTACTGATTCGGATTTTGTCATTCATCATCAACTACTTACCCATTCCTCCCTTCTCATTTAGTATCC
>JAUUVJ010000057.1 GCA_030589605.1 Candidatus Hodarchaeota archaeon
ACTTTATCTGTTTTACATTTTCCTTTCTTCTCAAGAATTCGTGATAAACTATCTATCACTTCTTTCGCCATGGAACGATATGTAGTGTATTTCCCACCAGCAATAGCTAGTATTCTGGGTTTAATCTCAAAAATTTCATGTTCTCTGGAAATTTGTCCCTCTGATTTTGCTGTAACAGAATAGATTAACGGTCTTAATCCAGAATATGCGCTTACTATATCCTCCTTTCTTAAGATTCCAGGAAAAATGAAATTTATCCCGTTTATAATGTAATCAACATCCTCTTCAGTAACAGGAACGTTCTCATAATCACCAGAATAATCTGTATCAGTAGTACCTACTAATTGGTATTTACCAAATGGAATCACAAACATAATCCTTCCATCTTCCATTGGTACAACTACAGCACGATTATTATCATAAAAACGTCGTGTAATAACGTGAATTCCTTTCGTTGGACGAATTCTTTTAATTGCAGAAGAGTCAATTCCTTGTACTATCTCATCAGTCCAATGACCACAAGCAATTATGATTGATTTTGCTTTAAGAATAAATCGATTTTTTGTAAGCTTATCAATAACTGTAGCTTCCTGAATCTTTTCTTGAGAATTATCATTGAAAGCTTCAGCTTGGCAATAGTTTAGAACCAACGCTCCATGTTCTTCTGCAGAAAGTATGACATCTAAGGTCAAGCGAGCATCATCCATTTGTCCATCCCCATAGAGTGCCACACCTTCAAAACTCTCCTCTCTTAACGGAGTAGGTAATAGCTCTCGTCCTTTCTTTGAATTCATAATTTTATGAAACGTGTGATTACGAAAATTTGCTAATAGATCATAAAGCCAAACACCTAATCGTATTTTTGATTTTGTTGTTTTTAAATCAGAATATAGAGGAACAAGGAATTGAACCGGTTGAGTTAAATGAGGAGCCATGTCTAAAATCTTTTTACGTTCCTTAGAAGCCTGTCTTACCAGTTTGAATTCTTTTTGAGCCACATAACGTAACCCGGCATGGACTAGTTTTGAAGAACCACTACTCGTTCCAGACCCAAAATCATTTTTTTCTATCAAAGCGACTGAATACCCACGTAAAACAGCATCCCGAGCTATACCTGCTCCTGTGATCCCACCACCTACTATTAAAACATCAAATTCATCTGTCTTCAGTTTATTAATGACTTCAACCCGTGACTCAAGAAGAGGAGCTTTCTTTGTGTTCATAAGTATCACTTTTTCTTTCAGATCTGATAAAATTCTTTAGTATTTCGAGTTGTAATACTATCTACTTCATCATAAGGTATTTCTTTCAAAATTGCTATCTCTTTTGCTGCATATTTAAGATAAGCAGGTTCATTTTTCTGACCCTTTATTGGACTTAAAAAAGGAGAATCAGTTTCGATTACTATATTTTCAAGTGGAACAGATCGAGCGAGCTTTCTATGCTTTTTACGATTGACTACTGCAGTTGGTACGGAAATTAGCCAATCTAAATCAACAATTCTATTCGCCTCTGCTAAATTCCCAGCAAAACAATGCATTAAAACCTGAACTTTTGCTTTTTGCTCAAGTAAATCCAAACATTCGGTTTCTGCTTTACGAGAATGAATTACTAAAGGTTTATTCAGTTCATTCGCTAGTTCAATGAATTTACCGAATGTTTCTTGTTGTTTTTTCTTCCAAAAACTATCATGAATCCAGTGATAATCGAGACCAACCTCACCAACTGCTATAAAAGAGGAATAATCCCGGATGGAATTGTACGCTTTTTCAAAATTTAGTTTTTTAATCCAAGATGGCGAAAAACCTAGTGTTGTATAGATAAAACCCTTATTATTTTTCTCAAGGTTTTCTGCAAACTGAAAATGCTTTGGTTCAATTGCAGAATTTATTACAGCTTCCAATCCAGCTGTTCGGGCATTATCTATAATTTTGTTAATGTTTTTAATGAAATCTGGTAAAAGATGAGCATGGGAGTCAATCATAGTCAGTTACCCTAAAAATGATGTGTTTAATATTGTATTCTTTTTCTAACTATCTAAATAAAACTTTGTATCTGTAATCAACACCTAATATCATGTATTGATAAAAATTTTCTTATGTTATCCCTGAATGAGAAGACAAGAATCAAATAATCGAAATTGGGTGCTATACTCATGAAAATAATTGAATTAATTCATCAAAATGAAGAATTAAGGTAAAATTATCTGTATATGATTGTTTCTGATAACGCATAAAGTGAAAAAGTCAAAGAAGCTATATCCATTCAACATTCTAGGTATCAAGCAAGTATTTATGGAGGAACAGAGGTCTTTCATCAAATCTATAAGAAGACTCAGACCCTAGCAAAAGATATTTTTAAATCAACCCTAATAACACCGTTCCTTGAGATCTAGGCTTTTATTGCAACCAATAAAAACAACTCATTCCTGATTCATCGAGTCGAGCCTGGGAAGACCAGGTCTTACCAACTCTCCACAAGCATTTAAAGTCTCCGGGAAACTCTCGGTGACTGAATCACGAGAAAAATCGTGTAATGCATGAATAAATGGAGCATGCCAGTGATAATAATTGACAAGATTACGAGCAGCATTCAGGTCACGATCGATCTTAAGACCACATAAGTGGCACACATATGTTCTATCTTTAAGGTTTAAACCAGCTTGATACCAAAGACAATTGGAACAAAGCTTAGACGAAGGAAAGAAACGCGGCACATGGACAAGGAGTGAGCCATACCATCTGGTTTTATAACTAAGGAGACGTTGAAATTCGCCATGAGCCAGATCATGCCAGTATTCCGATTGTTTCTTGTTCATCGAGAGCCCTTTTACATGCAGATCCTCTACTATCAACACGCTGTGGTTTTTAGCCAGTGATAAGGAGGTTTTATGAAGAAAGTCATGTCTACAATCCGAAGCTCGCTTATGAAAACGCGCAAGCTTAATCGCAGACTTGTTACGGTTCTTTGACCCAGATTGCTTCCGTGAATGACTCCGCGAAAGACGTTGAAGCTTCTTTAACCTAATAAGAAGGAATTTCGGTGTTGGAATTGGTACCCCATTGGAGAGACTTCCGAAACGCAACAAGCCAGCATCCCACCCTAACACTTCGCCTTGGACTGGAAGCGGATCTGGACGCGTTTCTTCTACTGTAACGGAGACATACCACCTATCAGCGGTACAAGATACAGTAGCACTAAGAATCCGGCCAGTTACTGGAATAGCTGGTTTTTCCTCTAGTCGTAACTTGCCTAACCGAGGTAGTTGGACTAATTTTAGCTCTGGATGGAAACGGATAACCCCTGTCAAACGAAAACTGGTTTTGCATCGGTTTTTTTCTCGAACTTCGGAAACCCAACCTTTTGTCCTTTGGTTCGACCAGTGATTAAATGCTTGAACGCTTGATCCAGATCCCGTAATGCTTCTTGCGGAATGCATTTACTATACTTGTACATCCAGTTAAAAGTCGTTTTTTTCAAGTGGTTGATCTCTTTGTGCTGTTTCATAGCATCAGTAAACCAGTCACTTCCTGAGTTGTTTTGGTATTGGTTTAACCGTTGGGTTAAACCCCAATTCCAGCTAAACCTGGAGGTTCCCGCACATTGCTGCAATAAGGTACGCTCTTTGTTATTTACTCTTAGTACATATTTGTACCCGCGAGTTATCAGCATAAAAAGTTCACTCTGAAGCATGGATTAGATAGCTAGTCAATCCTTTGTTTTCCTTGGGTTTAGCTTTATCTTTGTTAAAATCCAAGGTTTAAATCTCAATGATATGATTCAATCAGGAAGTATCGCCTTTATAAAGGCTTTCTCCTCCTTTTTTCACTTTAAACGAAGAGTAGTTAATTATATTTAGCCTAAAATATACTAGTACGGGTTAGTTTGCTTCTTTTTGTCATGAGATAATATTTGAGAAGGACTCACTTCTCTGATTTCCCTTTTTTTCTTTTTCCCTTCCTTTCCTAAAACTTCAATATAAGAATATTTGCCTAGATTTGCCTAGTGAAGCCTAGTTTCAAATCAGCTGTTATGCACCCTTGTCAGGATTCAGAGAAATAGAAATGGTAACTATTGGAACAATAATAGCTAATATTCTCGAATCTAGTTCACTTTCTCTAAATGAAATTCTGAATATAAATAAGCAAATTGACCTACTCATTCAGAAAACGAAAAACTAGCACCTTCTATTCATTTATCTTAAAGCCTATATATTCAAAAAATCATTTTATTGTTGGCGTTAATAACTCATTAAGAACTCGTTAAGTGATCAAAAATAACTAGAAGTGATTACCAATGGAAGAATCAGAATTACGTGCAATTATTCAACAAAGTGCTATTGAAGCTCGCTTAGATCAAGGCGAAGCATCACTTACTTCAGTATTAAAACTAGTTATTACAGAAAATCCCGCAATGAAGACAACAATCAGATCATCGATGGCAATTGTAAAAGAAGAGATCGCTAAAGTTAACGAAATGGCTGAAAGTGATCTTGGAGAAAGCGAAAAAGGTAAGATTACTGGAAATGAATCAACAGAATATGAAATGCTTGGAAAACATTTTAAAAAGAAAATTGAAGCTGATGCAGAACTGAATGCACAAGTTAAGACATTAATAATCTATGGTTCGTATGCAAAACGATTACATGTTGTCGGAGAAAGTGATATTAATTTTGCCATAGTTTTGAAAACTGGATTTTCCAAAGCTAAAACTGAGAAGGCTATTAAAAAAATCGGCCAAATTGCTGAAAATCTTGTTACACCTGAAGTAGCTCATATTTTTGATTTGATGATCCTTAAGGAGGAAGATATTTCTCAATTTGATAAATTTGGTCCTGATTTTACTTATATCCATGCTCTTTATGCTAAAGATGGAGAAGTAATATTAGGAGAGAATGTTTTCAGCTCAATAGAGGTAACTGATGAACAAGTTCAAGAAGCAGCAAGGATAATCATAAGTGATGCAATTATCCAATGGGAAGAAATACTGAATACAGCAAAAGAAGAAGGATTACCTGATAACGAAGTAGAATTTTTAGTTGGAGCTCCCATAATTGGCATTACATTTGCTTTATGCTGTTATAAAGTAGGAATAAAAGCAATTACAATGGATCTAGTAAAACCAGACATTCATGAAGAGATTCGAGAAGTTTGGGGTGATAAATCTGAATTTTCTCCTTATTACCCAATGCTTCAACAAGCCCATGCTTTTAAACTTGGCATAAGACTTCCTGAAAGCCAAAATTTCTTGAAAATGAATATTGAATTCATTAACAAAGTCATAGAGTACACTAAATTAAAAGCAGATGAATAAACAAAAATTAAAGCTAAAAATAGCCAGAATCTAATAAAATAACTGCTTTCTTGCTTTTCAAGAAAATTGATTAAAATCCTCAAGGACTGTTCTAATGAAAAAGAATTGGTTTTCATATTCCTTTATTTGGTGCATAGCATTAGTTTGAAATGCCTCGAATTGGTTTTCATCAAGGAATTGTTTCTTTTTATAACTCCTTGTTTGAATAAGGAGATCGAATAAATCCGCTATCCGAGCGATATGATATTCTTCGCTATCCTTATCAGCTAAAATCTTTTTAAATAGGGTTCTTAACGAATTTGGAGTTTTTTCAATCAATTTTTCTAAAGCGCCTTCCTCTAATTCTTGTAAAAATTCATTAAGTCTATTTGATTCAATAATATTATTGACACTTTTATCTATATCAAAATATTCAGATTCAGGAAAATCATGAAACAGTGCGATGAGGATTGCTTTTTCAGTATCAAGTTTTTTTGACTTCCGAAGATCATTTTCTAAGTGTACAAACAAATATGTTAATGCAGCTACAGCCCACGAATGATCTGCTAGAGATTCAATAGAACTTTTTGGAATACCAGCTCGTACCCACCCTTGTCTCAATAATCGTTTCATTATCATTAGGTTTTCGAAAATTTCCACAGAAAAGCATCCTAAATCGGATTATTCAGTGGAAAATTAAAAACATAACAATAAGTTAAACTTTCTCATAAACGCAAAGTCGCCGATTTGAAAAAGAAAGTTTCAATATTTGCTTCTCAACCAATTCTGATAACAATCGTTTTGCGACTGATACTCGTATGTCTCTTTTGGATGCAATTTCTTGTGGTGTAACAACCACTGTTTTTCTTTTTGTGTATTCCTTACTCAATTCTTTGACTAATTCCTTATATTCCTCTCCAACTACTAATTGTCGTTCATAACTGGAATATTCAAATACACGGCCCCAACGACGTTTTTTACGGGTTCTTTTATCAATGTGACTCATTTTCTTTGCTCCAATTCGGCTGAGCTACGTGTACTCTCTCTTTATGTGTAGCTTTATGATTCTTTTCTTGTTCAACTAGAATAATCATTCTCAAAGATGATCTAATCTAAATAGAGTATAAATATGATGAGTAATGCGACGTGTAATTATTTACAAAACAACTGAAAATAGTACTCCATTGTTTTACTTTGTGGTTGAAATATGTATAAGGAACCATAACGACTATTTAAAATCAAATGATAACAATTAAGAGTGAATTTCTTGAGTTCACTGTGATTTTGTTAAAAAAAACTAACTTATTTAGGCGTTAAGTGAAGAGATCTCCTTATTTCATCATATAATAATAACTGAACCAGTTTTTGAAATTTAACTGTTTATATAGCTGAACTGCTCCCTGGTTCTCCCTCACTACTTGAAGATACATATAACGCCCATTTCTTTGTTTTGTCCATTCAATAGTGTTGGCTAATAACATTGTAGCAGCTCCCCTCCTTCGAAATTCAGGATCAACAATAAGATACATAATTCCTAAATATCCTCTATCTAAAATACCCAAAAGTATTCCAATTATTTGTTTTCCCACTTTTATACTAAAATATCTTTTCTGAGGGACGACAATTCGATCCATTATATGAAAAATGCCTCTTCGCACATTCTCTGTTCTTTTCGTATCCAATCTGAAGAGTGCTTCAGACCATTCTTTTGTTCTTTCCAATGAGGATTCAATCTTAAATTCTGTTTGATTGACTTTTTTAAGAAAGTTTTCTATATCCAAACCCATTATATCAACGGTATATTCAGTAGGTTGATAACCAATTGATAATAATTTGGAATGTAAATCAGAAGGACAATAATAATCATGAAGCATGAATATTGGGTTCAAATCATGAGATCTATAGGTTTCTTCGACTTTTAATATATCAGATTCTAAATCATTTCCCCGATAGTCTAGAGGAAGAACTGAATTAGCTCTTGAAGTAGCTCCATCCGAAAATCTGATAATCCACCCATTTAAGAAGAAAACCTCTTTTGCAGGCCAAGCATTATTAGCTATTTCTTGTACTTTGATTACCTCTTCACGTTTTAACATTAGTTATTCCTTATAATTAAGTACTAAGCAGGATATCAAGTACATTACTTAATCCTTCAATAACAAATGCAATAACTCCAAGTGACATACAGGTCTTTAACAGCCTCTTACTCAAAGTTGTATTGGCTATTATTTCCTCATCTGTTTTGTTAAATAACAGAAAAGCTGTATAAATAATAATTAGATCAATTGTGATAAGAAGAATGATAAAAACTGGAGTTTTGTAAACTGAAAGGAATATTGGAGTTGGATCGAATATAACTAATGAAAAAAGGATTAGAAATGCAAGGTTTCGAGCTGGTTTGACCCCATACTTAAGAGCAACTGATTTAACATCTTGGATTTGATCTCCATGGACATCTTCTATGTCCTTAATGATTTCTCTACCAACATTAATTAGAAATGCAAATGAGGCTGGATATATCATCGCAAGACTCTCCGTTAAAAATCCTCCAAAAATAAATGGTATTGCTACTAAAATTCCAATGGTGATATTTCCAAGAATACCTTGACGTTTCAAATATGCAGCATATAGGTAAAGGAGTATACCTCCGAAAAGTGCTAGAAAAAAAGATAAAATCTGAATTTTGGGGATTAAAAGAGTAGAACTCACTCCTAATATGAAAAATAATAATGAATAGATCTTAGCTTGATTAAGTGTTACTTCTCCTTGGGGTATTGGGCGATGAGGAGCATTTATTTTATCAATTTCAATGTCAAATACATCATTGATAACATAACCTCCCATTGCTAGTAAAGATGTTGTAATACATCCTATTATTATGCCTAACACCTGAAATTCATCTATAGGTGAAGAAAGTGCTGCAATGGCCCCAATTAAAACAGTAAAACCTGCCAAAAATGCATTAAGCGGGCGAACCAAGAAAAAGAAACCTTTTAGTGACATTTAAATCAGCTCAAACTGTTTGGGATACAAAGAACAGTAAGGTTGGCATGGTATATAATGTTCTTCATAAAATCGATGTATATTAAGAAAAAGAGGTTTCTGAATTATAAAGGATAGCCAAATAAAATAAAAATTGAATTTTGTTGTTAAAAACTAGTTACGGATATAAACCAAAATCAATTCCTTACACAGAAAAAAAAACAATTAGGTTGGAAATGCAATGAAATTGAAAAAAATAACGGAAAAAGTTTTTTTCATTCCTAATGTAGTAAATATTGGTGTCCTGAGGGATGAGGAGAATTCTATTATCTTAGTTGATACGGGATTGGACAATAGTACTGGAAAAAAGATTCTACGACTTCTTGAAAAACATGAATTAGTGGTAAAAGCCATAATTAATACACATTCACATGCAGATCATTGTGGTGGAAATAATTATATTCAAAAGAAAACAAATGCTGAAATTTATGCACCAGAAATCGAATCAACAATAATAGAATATCCATATCTTGAACCGTGGTATTTACACTCTGGAGCAAACCCAGTAAAAGATCTCAAAAACAAATTTTTGATGGTACAACCTTCTAAAGTGAATTTTGTTTTGAAGGAAGATCAGAATCTCCTAAAGTTCAATGAATTGGATTTGAAAATAACTTCTTTACCTGGTCATGCTCCGAACCAAATTGGTATTGAAGTTGATTCAGTTTACTTTTGTGCAGATGTCCTTTTTTCAGAAGAAACCCTTGAAAAACACAAAATTCCCTTTTTTATTGATATAAGAAAAGCAAGAGAGACACTCATTCATATTAAAGAATCTCGGTATGCATTTTATATTCCATCTCATGCAAAACCTGCAGAAAATATGATAGAGCTTGTGGATGCTAACCTTAAGGTGATTAACACAATCGAAACAACAATATTAGAAGACCTTCAAGAGAAAAAAACAACAGAACAAGTTCTGAAAAATCTTTGTGATTATTTTCAAGTAACAATTACAGGAACTCAACAGTACTTTCTCTTGAAGACACCAATCATGGCATATTTAAGCTCATTATACAATAGTAAAAGAATTCAGGTAAAGCTAGAAAAGAACCTTTTATTTTGGGAAAAATCGAATATTAACTAAGCAAGGAAAAATCCTTTTTGAAAAAGAACTGTCTGTTCAATTTTATAGGTTTTAGTTAAACAGTAGTATGGAAACAAAGTTTTATCACCCCCTTCAAAATATTTATGTATAGCTTCACTATCTCAATTCTCTAATAACTATTTGTGCGGAAGGTTGGAAATGTCAAGTAAAAGTAATGATTATGTAACAGCGGTAATTTGCGCTATTGTGTTTCTCGCTCTAACTCTTGTTATTCCTTTCTTGGGAATAGTAGGAGGGTTTTATAGTCAAACAGTGACCCTAGATTATCTAGGTTCAACTATCACCCAACAAAATGAGTACATGTGGGATGGTATTGAAGAGACTGTGGATTTTATTATTTCGATGACGATTACTGTAAGTTATGATGATATGGCCACAGGTAGTCAGGCGGGATCCCTTTGGAATATTTCAGGACTTTGGGGAACAATTTATATTATTTTAACTCTTCTCGGTGGGGGGGCCGTCTTGATTTATGCCTTCTTAAAAATGAATGGGGATAATCCAAATCAATTACTCAACACAGGTGGATTACTCTTAGGATTGATTGGTACGGTAGGTGAATGGGTAATCCTTACAATAACAATTATGAGCGAAGATTGGGAACTTCTTGCTGCCGCAATGGGCGCAATAGGAGGAACAGTGACCACTCCCCAGATTAATATTTTGTCACTAAGCTTATTCATAATTGGTTGGATCTCACTAATCTATGGTTCTATAAGCTCAACAAAACCACCAGTTACTACTTACGATAAAGTAATAAAGATTGATCTGAAGAATGCTGACGCTAAAAGATCAATTGAATTTCAGCGGAGATTAGATAGTAGTGGGAACAAAGAAATTAAAGAAGAAAACGAGAAAATATTATCATTCCAAAAGAGATTAGAAAATCGAACAAGAGAGCCAGGGTTTGTTGATGAGGCTGAAAATCAAAAATGGGCAAAGTGGTTTTTTGAACAGACTGAAAAACGAGCTTTGGGTAAAATTTCTGATAATACTTATCTAGCAGTGCTAAAGAATTATGAAAAATATTTGGATTCGAAGAGTTATTAGGACAGAAGAATCATCAATCGTCAATTTCAGAAGAATTATGATGAAAAAAGAAGTGTGGAACTTCAGGTATTACCTTTATACTCATTGTGGAAACAACCCCGTTTATTTCAAATTTATTTCCGATAACCTGCTTTTTTCCTAGCTTCTGCAGAAATCTTTCCACTTGGACCATCTCCTCTTGATACATTTACACTGACTTTGCCTTCTAAAGCTTCAAAGATTTCAGCTACATCACCATGTTTGAATCCAGGGCACAATATTATAGCTTCTATTGACTCATTATGCCTATAATCTTTTGATACTTGTACGGCCTCTTCTTGGGTTCTAACAACGATAGAATACAATATATACATTCCTGTATCAATTACATTTCGATGATTTTTATAGTCTGCATCAGGAGAATGCGCAATGAATAAAGCTTTGAATGCCATATTATCGAGTTTACACTAAATATTATTTAAATCTTACGATTCTTCCTACTATTGTTACAAAATCTACAGTTTTTCCTAGTTTTTGAAAAGTGGAACTTTTTTTTATCAATGATATAATGTCGTCAAATGGCACTATAACGAATGAAGGTGTATATCTATGTATGTCTATGTATATGATTAGAATTTTCGATAATTAAAAAAGCGTTTGTTTTTAAATATGACATCTTTTCACTGATGAATTAGTTTTTCATGGTTCTTATGTGATTAAGATAACTTTTTTTGAATTTAAACCCATATTCATACCTCACATTTAAGAAAAAAGTAATGAATCCATAGAAACAACTTTGAAATTTGTCAACTCTTACCAAATATGGACTAATGAACATTGTTTTAAGAAATTTGAAGTTTTGAAATGCTTGTTTAATTGAATCATAAGAGCTGTTGAAATGAAGTTAATTTTCAATGATTATCTTTTATAATGAAGTACAAATAAGATAATTATTTCATTCTTGAGGAATAAAAGAGAAGAAAATAGGGGATTTCATGTGATTTCATTTTCAGACGTTCTAAATAAATCAAAGCTATATAATAGATTAGAAAATGAAGAACAATTATTAATCAAACAAATTTCTGAAAAGATTTTTCCTTTTTATGATAGAATAGTACAAATATTTCCAGAATTCACTCCTCACGGAGTTTCTCACGTTTTTGAAGTGAATAACAATATAGAAAAGCTATTAGGAGAAGTTCTTGATGATTTAAATATTGATCAGATTGTTCGAGGAGACTTGGGATGAAGAACAGAGAAGATCTCAAAACGGTTATACGTTCAAGAAAAGAAGATCATTTACCAACACAGGAACCATTAAATGTAACAAAAATACCAATACTAGTAGAAAAAATAAATATTCTCTCGCAAATGTTATGGGAAATTGATTTATTCAAACCTCGGCAGGTACAATTAGCTCACATACTGAGACCTTGTTCTGATGATGATTTTATAGAGTTTGATGTACATTTAGCTTCTCTTGGTACCTATATCGATAGCTTGAATTCACATGGTATCAAACCATTAATTTCAGAAGAGAAGATTAAGAAAAAATATACTGAAAGGAGCTGTAAACTCATCTATGATATAGAAATAGAAAATCAACTAAGAAGGCTTTTCAATTTAGATTCAGATGGAATTATATTTTTTGAATACAGACCTCTTCAGAGTATTGATTATTTGATCATGTTTTTAGAGCAGGAATTGGGATGTAAAGACCTTATTAGTAGACTACGAGATATAAGGAGATTACGTAATCGTGTACATATTGTACACGATATAGATTGGAAGGAGGCGGAAAAAGACTTTGGTAAACTTGGGATACCCTATCCAATAAATGATTATCACGCTGCTTGGGTAACAATTGTAAATAGATTTATATCAATTCTAGATGAGCTCTATAAATCTCTGAGTACTCTTAAACATAAAAGAAATTCTGCAGAAGAATTTAAGGGAGGAATACTATAGAAATGTCAGATTATCATTCATCAATCAAAGAAATATTGAAAACTATTGTTGGATTAGGATATTTTTCTGAAAAAAGGGAATTAACAATAGTAGGAACCGGATTTCTGATTGACTACCAAGGTTTCAGAATAATAGTGACAGCTAAAAGGAATGTTGAAAGATTAAGGAACGAAGGTAACTACTATTACATAAATCGTACTATCGATGGCAAATTCAACATAAAATCACATAAATGGGTAGTTAATCTGCTTGAACAAGATTGGATAGATCATCCAGATCCAAATATAGATATTTCTGTCAATTTCTATCCTTTGGAGATAAAAAAAGATTCCATTAGAGTCATATCTCAAGATTATTTTTTCAATATTAAAGAACCAATTTTAGGAGCTGATGTATTAACATTATGTTATTTAAATGAAACTAATGAATCTGATTCCTTAATTTCCTTGGTTAGAAGAGGAACTTTATCAGGGGAATCAAATACTGGCCAATTATAAATCGACGTAGATTTCAATGATGAAAATATTGGGTCGCCTGTCTTTTTACAAAT
>JAUUVJ010000105.1 GCA_030589605.1 Candidatus Hodarchaeota archaeon
AAAGGACTGAAAAAACATCGTGACTCCATGAATACTTTACTCTCATGTGTTTATCATTTAAAATGTGATCATTGTGGCACTCCACCAGTGATTTTTGAGGTTGCGGTCTTTCATCCTGAAGGAGTGACAAATATCTTTGACGATAAGACTGTATCCGTACCTCCACCTGTGTATTCATGGCCAATACTGGAGGGATTTCATTTTCTAGTGAATTGTCGTTGCCCAAAGTGTGAAGAAACCTTTTTTACTATAGCTACCTATCAATATGAAGTAGGACAATTCATAAATTCGTATGCATTAAGTGCAGCAGAGATTAAAGATTCACATAAAGAAAAAATGGGTTTTATTGTTCGTTATTCTTGGATGAATACCTATTTTGAGAAGAAGGAATTCGATAAGAAATTCATCCAAAAGACAACTCTAGCTTGTATTAAATGCTATCATGACTTAAAAAAAGCTCCAGCGAGTCGCCATATGTCAAGCGAGTCGTTTTATATGGAAACTGGACAGGGAATCATTGATGTCATTCGAAACTTAATCCCTCAGATCACCACCGAAATAGAATTCTGTGGTCTGATAAAAGGTGTTCATTTTTTTAACATGATAGAAGCGGGAGATAGAATATTTCAATTTGAGAGTCTTAATCCTTCAGTAAAACAATTTTCTTTTACGAGAGTACAACAAGAATTCAAAATAATTACGCCAACAATACCAAATAAAGAAAAAAAGGCTTTTTTAGCTGCTGCAATCTCATCAGTGGATACAGCTTACCAATTGCTGACATCAAAGACAATTCCCATGCCAAAATGGGTAACTGCATATTTAGAGGAAAGTAGTAGGTAGACGATAGCGATCTGAAAAACAGATATGGTCTGAAATGTTTAATTTATGTAATATGGATTGAATTAGGATGTTTAATCAAATATTATTGGATTATTGAAGTGTAAAGTTTTAAATATTTAAAAAATACAGACCAAGTTCAAGAAATTCTCTCAATAAATGAAGTGTAAAACAAAAATTCAGCTCAAAGCTTCAAATTAATGATGTAAATTGAAAAGAACATTAAGAATAAGAAATAATGAATTAAAGGTTGAATTATCGTTATGGAAGTTACTTCCTGTCTTAATAACTCTAATACTCCTAATATTAATGAAAAAATAATTGGGTTTGCAATTGGTTACTACTATTTCTTACTTTATTTTGTATGTATTGTAATAATACCTCTTGCTGTTTTATCCTTCCTTTTTGGATGGTTCTAGGAGTTAAAAGACATGAATTCTAAAAATGAGTTTAAAAAAATATTATTTTCTACAATTATAGGAACTATCTTATTGATTTTTTTCTTATTTTTTCAAGTAAATACTGTTTCTAGTGTTCAAACAAATAGTTCCGATTCTATGATTCTCTATGATGGAGATTATAATTTAAAACCAAGAGAGAAACAAGTGTATAATTTAAGTGTTGATAATCCACCATTGATTGTTGAGATAAATATTACGGTAATGGAAAACCCTAATTATTCGTTTAATATGGTTAATGTTAATTTATCTAAGGGTTTTATTTCTATTTGGGGTTATTCTTTGCCATTTAATATTACAAAATACGAAAATTTAACAGCTGAAGAAAGCTCTTTTAGTCTATTACATTACTCAATATACCGAGCACAATTTATTCTCATGAATCAAACTAATTATTATATCAATCTTAGAGCTGGTAATATAGAAGGTGCTGAAGGACATTTAATAATTAGAGACATAACAATAGAAATAATGGACTCAAGCGGGGTGAGTGGTAATAAAACAAATGGTTTTCTTTTTTTGTCAGCTATTCTAATATTAGTAGTTTTGAAAAGAAAGAGAGTGTAAATCTAATGTCAGTGATTAATATTAACATCGAATCGAATCAGAATCTCGAATCAGATGATCTATCTGTCCCTCAAAATCACCCGCCTTTAACCTTTTTAGTTCCACTTCATGTCCGTATTTTTCCACCTCGATTGCTGGGAGATTTTAATTCGGTAAGAGGATTGCTTATCATATATGGATACGGTTATATTTACGATAAAACCAACCAGAGGGGCAAATATATCAAGTTTAAACATGAACTATTACTCCAGAAAAATTTTATTTATTATATTGTAGAATACAACTACAAATTTGTTAAATTTACCGTTATAGGACTTCTTCATTGAATGAAGCATCTGAAACGGAAATGGAACAACTTGGTTGTTCTATAAAATTAAACATTATTGAAATTACTTCTTGTATTTCCCCTTCTTCATACTCTAGTAATTGATCCTGAATTGATTTCAATATACTAACTATTGTTTTTTCCGAAGTAATATACTTTTTAATAAAAACTCTCGCATGAGATGTAAGGAAACGATTACTTAAAAATAAGCTGATTTCAGTTATTGTTTTAATTAGTCAAAAGACAGGAATTCTTAATCTATATGAAATCTTAGATCAAGTATATTCAGTGTATCAGAATGATAAGGCACTGATCATTCAGACATTCTTTCTGAATAAAATTGATAAAAATCAATATATTATATCACCAAGGATATATTTTTAAAAATAATTGAACTTGAATTCTGTTGATAAATTATGAATGATAATGAGGCGAGTCTATATAAAAAATGTGGTGCTATAATAGGTGACATCCTTTATAATCACGATTTGTATAGTTTAATAACTTGGAAAGTCAAAGCAAAAAAATTTGGATTAGAAAAAGCAACAGAAATTCCTAGGTTCTTTCGTGCTCAGGATTTTAAGGATCCTGATGTTCCAGATAGATTATCAGAGTTCTTTGACAAAGCTTATGAAATTAATAAAGATGAAGCTATAAAATTAATTATTGAGATTGGAAATCAGACTTCTTCTTTGCTAGCTAATGAGCATAGAAAAGCAAGCGACTTGAATATAAAAAACAAAATTGACTCTGATGCTAGGGATTTAAATCTACTTATTAATAAAATTGAAGATTTTGCACCAAAAATTCAGAGAGTTCCATACACTTCAGGGACATCAAAAGAATTTATTGAAATAAAACCTACTTTCCAAATTAGAAAAGTAAGTGTTGAGGGGGATTTTATTTTTACCCTGATTCCATTTAAGTCTCCTTTCAATGAGCATTTTGAAGAAATTATCAAACCTACTGTCGAAAAAATAGGATTAAATTGCTATAAGGCTGATGATATCACGAAACCTAGTAGTGGGATCGTTGAGAAAATTTGGAACCTGATTTATTATTCAAGAATTGTAATAGCAGACCTAACTGAATTAAACACAAATGTATTTTATGAATTAGGAGTGGCAGATGCCTTTGGAAAACCTTTGATAATGATGTGGAATCAGGATCAAGGTGATAAGCCCCCTTTTGATATTGGTCATAGAGAAATTCTAGTTTATTCAACCTATACAGTTGGAAAATTAAACAAATGGAGGCAAGATATAGAAAAGTCAATACGCTCGTTATTATAATGGTTTAAATCTCAAAAACTTTTTTTTTGAGATTCCACACGATCATCGTCCCATCTCATAAATCCAAGCTACATGTGGGAAATGTGTCCTGTATACGTCACTTCAGGATCGACCCATGAATATATTTTTCCTGAGAATAGATTTTATCTAAATTTTATTTAACAGAGGCCATCCCAACGTCAAAGATTTCCTCTTCTTCTTTCTTGGTTGATATAGAACCTTGAATAAATGAAATCTCTCCAATGTCTAAGATCCATACATCTTTTTTTCCTTTAAAAATAATAGTTCCTTGATAAATAGAAAAACCAAATCCTTCCTTTATTACAATCACTTCAGAGTTTTTAAGATGGATAATGACACCTGGTTGATATTTACTGAATATTCTCAATTGTTTATCTAAAACTTCTGTGTTAATAGGCATATCCTCACCTTCAATCCTTTAGACCATTCTTACACATAAAATGATGATTTCGACCAATTTATTACTAAACAAATCCATCAATTTATAATCTTAATGTTTCAGTTTTCACGCATCACCTCCTCGAAAAGGCAGTAACGGAAAGATCTCATCACAAACGCCACAAAGAAACCTTCGAACAGTGAATTGTAAAGTATCTGATTGTTTAATGAATATAAAAAAGTGCCCCTCAGGGAGAGTGACAATTTGGGAAAACATAAAAGGGAATCCAAGTTAATGGTTGTTTTCCAAAACGGAATGGGCCACCAATTTTCTTCTTTAGTAGTTCTTAAAATAAGTTTTTTTAAGGTTTGGTTTTTTTTTCTTTCTTTAGCTTCTCGGATACAACACAAACTCACACACACTAGTGAGGTTAAAAAGGGAATGAAACTTTAAATACTGGTATGAGAATTTCAATGTCATAATTCTTCAACACCAATTTGGTTGGGATTCAAGAAACAGAGAAGTCCACTAAAGATAGATGATGACAAGAGTGTTCCTCGTTGAACAACGAGGAATTCTTGAGGGTAACAATATATGAGTAATTCAATATCAAATGCTATAAAATGGCATAATTTGGTTGATAGTATGCACAACAATCAGTTAGTTGTTTTTGCTGGAGCTGGTTGTTCTGCACTTACAAAGATACCCACAGGTAGTGATTTAGGAAAAAAGTTGTGTAAAATCGTTCAAAGACGTTTTGGAAAAGTTCCTAGTGCAATTTGTCCAAAAAAGGGGCCTTTTAGTTTAGAAGACATTACGGAGTACATTGAGAAAATCAGTGGAAAGAAAGAAAATATATTTCGACTTTATGATTTTAAGGCATGGAATAGTGAACCTATAGATGAAGATGGGTTTCATGCAAGGATTGCAAATCTGGTACTAGAAAAATGCTTGGAAAATGTGATAACAACAAATTATGATTGCTTGTTTGAAAAAGCATTTAAGGAGCGAGGAATTTCATACAAAAGTATAGTTATAAAAGAGGATTTTGAAAATATACCACAAGATACGAAACAGATCTTGAAAATATATGGATGTATCGGCAGAGATAAAAATGAATTGGAAAAAATTATTATTATTACAAAGACGGACTTAGAAAACTGGGGTAAATCACAAGAAGATAAATGGATTATCGAAGCAATTAAAACAAATTTACGCTCGAAGCAATTTCTTGTATTAGGGTTCAGTGAATTTCAAGAAGAGCTTAGAAAAACTGTAATAGAAGTTGTTAATGATTTATCACACCAAGAAGAGCAATTTTATTGGATTGGAAGACATGAAGTGGCTAAATCTTACGTTAAAAAGTTTTTTGACGAGTTCCGTCATGTAAGTGTTGAGAACAATTACTACTATTTTGAGTTACTTCAACAATTCGCTAAAAAGACGCAAAATGAGATCCTTAGGCTTTATACAGATGACTGTGAAGATGAAATAATCTCAAAGATTCAACAACTTAGTTCAGGCATTATAGAAGGGGAAGATGTAATAGAAAATGTCTGGGAAGAAGTTAAGAGTCGAATATTCGAAATTGGTAATGACTCATACAATTTACTTTTTCGGCTATTCATTGGTGATCCTAGCAAATACTACCCTTTACGAACACATAAACAGCAATTTGTTGAATTTCTTGTGACTATAACTTTTCTTTATATTCTCCTTGTTGAAGTTCTACAAATAAAGATTGTTGTATTCAATGGTTTTAATCATTTAGAATTTTTCACTGGACAAAATTCTCACTCAATACCCCAACTTCGCAATATATTCTTTTATAATGCCCATCAACAAAGAAAATTAAAAATACCTTTAAGTTTTAATGATATTCTTAACAGATGTGCTAAAAAAGCTAATGAAGAAATCAAATTTATCGCACAAAAATACGAGAACCAAAACATGTCTCTTGTTATCGTCTTAACAACCACTACAAATATTGACTTAGAATTCCCTTTAAAAATTAGTTATTTTGATACAGAGCCAGAGTTTAAATTCGTATCATTTTCAAAAATAATCGAAGCTTTAGAATCTGATATTTCGAAAGAAGAATATCTGAAGGATCTTTTTAGGGTAAGTTGAGAAGAATGGTCAAAAGCCTGCAATTAAATGTTAAAAATGTTATTTGCTCTGAATTGGAGAGTAGAAAATATACTATTTTTGATAAATTCGAATTAAAAAAGTTTGATATATCTTTCAATACCCTAGCAGAAAGCCAGAATAGAAGAACTATTTTTGTGATCGAGATAATTGAAGAATTGAATATCTTAAATAATCTAAGTAAAATTAATGTAAATATTCGCGGATTAAAACAGCTGTTTGCCATAAAAAACCAGGAAAGAATGATTTTTTTGATACTTATTGTCAATGCTACAGAAATTCATGTGTTAGAAGCAATAAAAGATTTTAAGACCGAATTAGATGAATATAATAAAATAATTATCGATATAAAGGATTTAGATATATCAACTCCTTACTACAAGGTATTTTTGAGATCTAAACTTCCTATAACGCTATTATCATCGTCAAAAAGGAAAATTGATTCAAGGTTAATAAAAAAAGTAAATATTGAAGAATTTTTGAACAAAAACTCGTTGATTAAGGTTTTAAACAACTATCGTGATCAAAAGAATCGAAATTATGAAAATATCATTCAAGAATTATTGAGGGAAAGAACAATTGCGGTTAAAAACAATACATATTGATTCATTTAGGGGAATAAAGAATCCTACGAGTCTCTTTCTTGATTCTGATCTAATTGTGATTAATGGTGAGAATGGAACTGGAAAAACAAGCATTATTGATGCAATTCAATGGATAATAACCGGTAAGGTCAACCGTCTACATGGTTCTAGAGATATTACGGTTTATAAGAATTCTTACAAAAATGTAATATCTGATAATACTTTGACCGTTGAATTAGAATTTACTAAGAATGGAAGAAATTATTATCTTATAAGAACTGGAAGAGAGAATGGTAGTACAGATATATTATTATTGAGGAAGGAAGGTAAAAACATTCCCAAGAATAAAGTAAAGCAATTATTAAAGATATTATTTCCAGATAATTATTGGGGGCAATATGTTCTGTTAGAACAGTATAATCTTTCGCAATTCATCACTGATTCAAATCCAAGATCTCGTTATGACCTATTTATAAAATTCCTAGGCCTTGAAGATAATACAAGCCTTCGTAATTTAATTAATAAAACAATTTATCATCTAAATAAGAAAATAGAAGGATTGCGAGTTAATTTTGATACAATAAAAGAAAAAAAGGAGTTCACTGATGAATTTGATAAAGAATTATTCATCTCTAGAATCGAAAGGAAGTTGATTAAAAAAATAGATCTCATTAAAACTGAAATTTCTGTAGGAATTAACTTTAGACAAAAACCTCAAATATTTGAATTGAATGACAAGATTTCTAAATACTTCTCTCTTCCAAAATTAATCTCATCAGATGATATTCTTAAGATAAGGAAGAAATTCTCAAATGAATATGATCAATTAAAATCAGAATCAAGAGGGTATAAAAAAGATTTATACAGCTGCTACAATATGATTGATAGTATTAAAAACGAAAAAAAACAAAAAGAAAGCATAATAGTTCTCAAAAACAACGAAAAAAATCTAAAGAATAGAAGAATCATTCTTCTGAACAAATTTAAATCCACAACCAAAGAAGTCGATGAAATTGAGAGCAAAATCAGAAAAATGCTTAAAGAAAATACCAGTCACACAAGCTCTAAGGAAGGTGAATTTAGTCACTTTTTTAGTTTGGGCCGCCAATTCATTGAACATTCACGAATCTGTCCTCTATGTGATTCACAATTGGAATTCGATCTTACAGAAAAATTAGATTTAATTATCTCAAAATATCAAGAACAGCTAGATAATATGAGACAAAGAGAAGAAAGGCTAACTAAGATATTAAGGGAGCAAAGATTAAATCTAAATAAACTATCAGGGAATATTGCGTCTTTAGATGCGGACATTTCCAAGAATAAGAGACAAATCTCTATTATAGAAAGTGAAATTGAGAGCTTAAGGCAATCAATATTTAGCTTAATAGGACAAACAGATCAGAATCAAGACTTGGATCATCTTATTACAGAACTTATCAGACATAGGGAGGATATTGAAGCAAACAACGAAAGAAAGGAGATCGAAATAGAACTTATTGAGACTAAAAGAACATTTATTTCAATTTTAAATGATTCATTTAAACAAACACTTGAAGACATTAAGTTATCTGATGAGAGAACTGATAAACTTGGTAGGGAAATACAAAATAACCTTGAATTATTTGAATCCCTTAAACAAAGTTTGGATGAATTGTTAAAAAAAGAGAAGTCTCTAGTAAAAAGTTTTATTTCTATTTTTGAAAATGATTTCCAGATTATCTATAATAAATTAAACCCACATCCTTTTTTTAATCAAGTAGAGATAAACATTGATTATAAACAACCCGGAGGTGAAATTTACTTCCTTTCAAAAGTTGACAATAGTCTAATATCAGAAGATATCAACATTAAAAATGTATTTAGTACAACACAAAACAATATTTTGGCTATATCGATATTTTTAGCCATCAATCAACAGATTAATAGGTTAGAAAGGATTCCAATTATCTTGGATGATCCAGTACAGGCTATGGACTCACAAAATTTAATAAAAATTGTAGAAATGGTAACCACATTGTCGAAACAACAGCAAATTATTGTAACAACTTCTTCAGAGAAATTTTTGGTTCTTCTCAAGAGATATTTTCAATATTTTACAGATAAATCAACATTAACCGAGCACATTCTTTATGATTGGTCGAAAGAAGGGCCAGTTAGAAAAGAAAGGACGATTAAATCTTTTAAAAAGGTTGATTCAATCAAAACTGTGCTTTCGTCTATAAAAATCTCATAAAATGGGAGTTTGGAACAATTTCTTATAAAAGCAAAAGCAAGAAATTAAAATCTTATAATACCATTTTTCCTAGAAACCAAAACACAGACAACTGCCAAAGGAAAGGATGAATTTTCTGAAGAAAAAAAGAAAAAATTAGAGAAGGAATCCAGATTTGGTTGAAAATGATAGGAATGAGAGTTCAACTTGAAACACCGCTATACACAAAAAACAGGCAAAAAAGCGTTGGTGCTCCCTATTTCCCATTGTTTTCTGAATTTTCTACATAGAACTTCAATTGTGCAATACTGACAGTTAAGCTTCCGCTATTTTTTTGGTGATTATATGGATAAAGAGAAGAAAAGTGAAACAGATTTATTTGTGGAATATATAATGCAATATTTTTGTTATGACAAATCTATCCGAGAATCAGTTTTCAAATTGGTTTACAAATATATAGGGTTTCAACCAAAAACTATTGAATTAGAAACTAAACGATTAATACAGGAACAAAAATCAAAGTATGATTTCTACTCGAAAGCTACATTATTACTTTTTGGTTCCTTCTTAGGTATACTTATCTCTACAATGACTTTCGATCCAATTATCATTGCAATATTTGGATTTTCTGGTGGATTTGGAATATTCTTCATTGAATTCTTCGTAGGTCACTATGTATATGGAATAAGAAAGAATCAGTTGACTTTAACGATGATACTTGATGTTTTGATTCAATTACATAACTATATCTCGAATGGTGAGTAAGTCAATATCTATATATTACTTAATAATCATTTTCACATAAACACCCGAATCATGATATCTGAATGGAACAATTATTATTTTCAATAATTGATTCAAAGACGAAGAGCTAAACTTTTAGTTACTCGAGATTAGTTCACTGAAAGATTGGATTAATGGTAGTGTATTATGTCTTCAGAGGATCACTTTTTTTCTTGGGGAGAATTTGAGCATTATTCAGAAAGAGAATATTTTGAGTATCTTCAAGACAATCTAAGTGAGGATTACTATGTTATTAGCTCAAAGTATATAGAAAGCGATGATATTCATTATGAGATCGATTTTATAGTTATTTGTCCTAATCATGTATATTTAATTGAACAAAAATGTTGGGGAGATAAAGTAATTGGTAATGATTCTAGGTGGGAAGTTCATTTTAAAGGAACCAGAGTGAGACGTTATCCTTCCCCTTACAGAACAGTTCAAAAGAAACAAAGACTCTTACTAAAAGAAATTAGAAAAATAAAAGGTATAAAGTATTTCAAAACGACCTCTATTATTATATTAGGAAGTCCAAAAACTCGAAAAATAGAAAAAGATTTACAAGGGAATTGCAGTAGTATTACTTTTTCTCCAGAAGAATCCTTAAGTATTTTTCGGCGTCATCAAACCGACTCATCTAAGGATAGAATTCTTTCAAAACAGATTTACGATCATCTGACTAGGAATCTCAGATCACTTTCTTATATCCAAGTTGATCAAATAGTATTATTTTCACCTGATAGCTGGAAGTTGGAATTAAAACATGAAGATGACGATATGATAATTCTTAGTGAAGAAGGTGTACCATCCTCTCCGTTTACATTGAATATAGATGTGAAATCACCTAGCCCTAGAACAGAATCTTTTAAAGAGGCCGTCGATGTTCTCAAGGATCGGTTAGAACCACTTTTTCACGCCACAATTGCACGAAATGAAGATTACAAGGAAAATGTGAGAAAAATTTGTCAATCTTGGACAAACACCGTTCAACTTGGAAAAATTGTCCCAAATAAAGGTTACCTCCCCTTTATCCAGTTAAAAACTGAAGAAGAGATTTATAAATATCTCTCTGAATAGTCAGAAGTATAATAAAATTCCCCAATGAACTTCTT
>JAUUVJ010000217.1 GCA_030589605.1 Candidatus Hodarchaeota archaeon
CCCTTTAGTGCTGAGGAAACTGATATACTTTTCATTTTGCAAAGTTAGTGGTAACCAAAAATCATTATACACAAGTAACGATTGAAAAAAAGAAATAAAACCTATTACGACCATACTTATTGAAGTAAAGCCAACTTTGACGATTAGTAATAGACTAATTTCTTTATTTTTCCACCACTTCAAAAAAAAAGCAATGAAAAGACCTATGATGAAGAAAGCTCCATTAAATCGCAAAGCAAAGGTCATAGATGCTGCAATCGCTGCGAAAAAATATCGTTTGCGATTGAAAAATGTCCAAGCAAGAATTTGATAAAATAAAAATAGGATTTCGCTTGATGCTAGAATTAAAAATGGACTCATAAATAAAAAGTCATAAATCACTATCAATACTAGACATGCATTCCATCTTAGATCAAAGCACGTGGATAAGAATTGATACAAAAGGAAGACTGTCAATAATGAAGCTAAATATTGGATGAGTAATATAGATACTTTTAATGCAAAATCAGAAGGAAAAACAAAAGAACCAATAGTATAAGGGATTAAATAGTGTAAGCTAGTTGCTACTAGATGATAAAGATAAGGAGGGTTAACAGGATCCAATGTATTTTCGATGAATTTCCAAGAATCATTTCCATATATACTATAGGTTCCTGAGTACCATAGCTCAGTTAATGGATCTGTTTGGAAAATTAAAAAGGCTAATACTAGCAATGTTATGAATAAACAAGAATGTAAGCTGAATAGTAAAAGATAAGGCCGATTTTTTTCAGATGAGAGGAATTTTTCTAGATATTCCTTATACATACCAAGAATTTTGTCTCACGACTCCAGAATCTTTGCGTTAAATTGAAAGTCATGTTGTTTTAAATTCAAATTTTGTTAAATTGATTGTTGATCAATTTGATATGATGAAATTAAGTAACATTTTCTATAGAAAACTTCTTTACTTAGTTTTGGGAATATATCAGATGACAGAATTGGTATTACTAATGTTATGATTTAAAAGATTCTTAAAAATCTTTTCTATTCAAAGAAGAACAGATTTGATGTCAATTGTTTTTCTGGTTATTATTAGTGTTTTACTTTTTGTAAAATAATATTAACAATTCTAGTATTTAAGTCTTGATCAAAGTTTCACTACGTTAAAATAAGGGTATATTTTCTGCGCTTTACATAATAAATATAAAACTGTTTATCCCAAATAGATGATGTGAAGAAATGGTTGATCCTAAGTTAACTCCAGAGGTTGAAGTCCTAAAGCAAATATTAAATGAGATTAAAAGGATATCTAAAAGATTATTAAAGATAGAGGATTCTTTAAAGGTTCTAAATACTTACCCTGGACAAAATGGTCATTTAAATGCCGAAGAACGTAATAATTTAAAAGGAACTGATAATTCGACAATGCCTTCAAGTCTAGATATTCTAGATTTACAGGAATCTAGACCAGGAATATTTAAAACCTATAGAGCAATTCAAAAAAAAGAAAATTGGGTGACTAGTACGGAAATAGCAGATGCTACAAGTCGTAGTAGAGGACTAGAGTCACGTTATCTAAATTATCTAGCTGATAATGGCTTTTTACTAAAAAAACGTGTTAAAGTGCCAGGTGAGGATAAGGCAACAACTGTGCATTATAAAATCATAGGAGTAGGTGAATAATGGAGACCATTGCATTCCATAGTTATCGAGGTGGGGTTGGAAAAACTCTTTTATCAGTCAATTCTGCTGTAAAACAAATTGTAGTGAAGAAGAAGAAATTAAGCTCAAAAAAAAATTGAAATACCGCTTATATTGATATAAGAAATAATAAGACCAATTAGAGAATATATATCCACTGAGGGGTTCAAGAATTAATTCGAATTATAATTCCTGAGATCTTGATACAATTTGAAGAGAAATATATTTCAATCCTGTGACTGAACGGAAATGTTTCAATATCTGTTTAACCTTTTCTACTGAATCGTAAATAATGAGGTTCTCCAAACACTCTCCATGTTCCATATGGTGATGAAATGAATAAGAAACATTAAAAGAGTGCTGAATTTCCAGAAAATTACTAACTGATGATTGATCATTATGATCATATGCGACTGAGATAATTACTGTAATTTTGGTTGAGTTAGGAATATTTTCTAATCCTTTCTCAGATCCAAAAAAATTTTGTAGTGCGTCTCTTATCATTTGGGATTTAGTTTGATAACCGAATTCTTTAGCTTTTGTTTTAATCAGCTTTTTAAAATTTGATTCACATGAAAAAGTAATTGTTTCACGTGTGCCTTTATCAGCCATTCTATTTACTCCGTGGTTTTCTAGATTTAATTCATTTAATGTACAAACTCTTGTTGATAAAAATCTTCGAATGAAGAAAATTCTCCCTTAAGTTGTCCTTCTTTTAGTAAGATGACCCGATCCGCAATCTTCATCACATCGAAATCGTGTGTAATCACTATAACAGTTCTTTTCCTTTTAAAAGATTCAATAATTTCTATCATTTTTGGTTTAGACCATGGATCGATACCTATTGTAGGTTCATCTAGGACAAAAATCTCTGGCTTCATAGCTAAAATTCCAGCAAAAGCAACCTTCTTTTTTTCACCAAAAGAAAGGTTAAATGTAATTCTATCTTTTAAATCAATAATTTTTACTTCATTTAAAGCATTATTAACTCTTCTATGGACTTCGGATGTACGCAATCGCATATTTTTTGGTCCAAAAGCGACATCATCATAAACTCGAGGATAAAAGATTTGTTCATCAGGGTTCTGAAAAACAACACCTACTAACTTTTGGATATGCTTTCGATTGCTTTTTGTTAATTCATGACCAAATACAACTACTTTTCCCATTCGAGGTAAAAATAACCCGTTAAAATGTTTCATCAAGGTGGTTTTCCCAGAACCGTTTGGACCTGCTATAACAGTAAGACAATTCTTTGGAAAATTGGTAGAAATATCTCGAATAACAGGAGGTTGTTTTCGTGAATAACTAAAAGATAATCCCTCTACTTTGAGCGCTGTATCTGTGGCGAAAAAGTCATAATTTTTGTCAACAATTGAATTACTCATAATAATTCATCCAATAACAGGATAGATAGATTTTCTCCTATAATCATAATCATAAGCACATAAATAGATGTAATAAAAATAAATACGAGACCTGTTGATGTCCAAGGTTGTTCTGGATGAGAAAATTTCCCTGTGAACCCCCTTGCTGATAGAGTTGCAGAGACGTATTCCGCTCTTTTAAAAGATCGTGCTAAAACAGATCCGATTATATTCCCAGTGATCTTTAAGGAAGTTAAATTCAAATAAGTTTTTTGTCCATAAAATCGATTCGATCTTGCTTCAAGAATTCTTGTAAACTCCTCTTGGATTAAAAAAAAGAATCTATAGGTTAAAAAAGTTAAATTTGTCATCAATCTAGGCATTTTCAGGTCATCTAAGCCATAAATAATCTCAAAGAATGAGTATTCAGAGTGAATGATCACCGCAACAAACAATACGATCAAAATACCGCGAAACCCAGAAAATAGGGCAAAAGAAACATTATTGTGGATAGTAGTATAAAATAGATTCCTATAAACAATTGGAGTAGGACTGAAAGAAACAAATGTGATTATTGTTAAGGAAAGAATAATGGGTAGTGCTACCAAAGCATATTTGAAAATAGATTTGCGTGGTTTAAAAGCAAGAAAATAAAAGCAGAGTAAAATAAGAAACCATAACAGTTGATTTATTGTAACAACAAACGAACATCCAATAATAATAATAAGACACGCAATAATCTTACTACGGATATCTATCTTCTTATCGTATTTTCGTTCATTGAGAGGAATATCCATATGTGAGAGTGGTTCTGTCATTTTCTTTCTCAAGAATCTTCATTTTATTGGTTTGGCTGTTCTTTCTTTACGTTTAAGTATGAGGGGGACAAGAAATACTGATGTGACTATTAAAAAACCTATAACCCCTGAAATAATTACAGAAAGAAACTCATTACCAAGAATTTTAAATAGAATGGAATTTTCTCCGCCATACCCGCTTAATAATCCTAGCTCGAATCCAGTACCTTCAGGAGTGTCTTCTCCTACAGCACTTTCTAATCCATCGGGATTTGGATCAGCAAAAGGAGTCAATAATAATAGCATAGCAATTAAACCAATAATTCCAATAAACATTTTATATCTTGATTCCATTTCTTATCCTCTCGATTTCGTAAATTCGAATGTTGGATTTTCTAATTCAAAAAAAACATTCATCTCAATCATATTGAAGTAATACACGATACCACAAGTGATAATACCCTCTCCAATACCAATAAAAAGATGATAAAATAAAATCGTTGGCATTGCTATTAATAATTGAATAGATGCTGGATGTGAGACAATTGGAATTCCTAATTCAATCGCAGCACAGAATGAAGCACTAATAACAGATAGTAGTGACCCTAAGAAAAGTCCACCATAATAACGAGTTTTGTTTTCTTTTGAGTTATTATTCAACATTAAATATCTAATTATCAGATAACCAATGAATACACCAACAATTCCCATATTGAAAATATTTGCTCCTAATGCTATGATTCCACCGTCAAAAAATACAAGAGCTTGGATCAAAAGAACAACCGTTATCACTAAAACCGCTCCCCATGGACCTACAATAGATGCGGCCAAAACTCCTCCTAATAAGTGACCAGAAGTGCCTCCAAGAACAGGAAAATTAAGCATTTGTGCTGCAAATATAGTTCCACCTAAAACGGCCATATATGCAATTCTAGTTTCTTCAATATCACGTAATTTTCGCAAACTTATTGCTAATATTATTATTGTAACTACCCATGTGATAACTAGAAATACTGGGTCAATCCATCCATCTGGAATGTGCATATTATTATTTTCACCTATTATTGATGCTTTAATAACAAATTATCTAGTGTTATCATTTTGTCTTACTCAACATGTGGTTTTGTAACAACCATTTTTAATTATTTCTCTACGATAGCTCATCTTTTTATGGATCTTCAATACACTTAATGTGCGTTTATAACTAATTATCAGAGAAATAAAGATCAAATTCATTATTATCATGTGAATGAGATACAATTAGACTAGTATACTTGATAAAAATCATTAAAATTCCCTAAAATGCGATCAAATTACAGAATAATTATTTTCAAAACGATTAATGCATTAGAGATATTGATTTTCTTCATTAATAGTATTTACTTTGAATATCGATCTCAATTAAAACATTTTAATATAAAAAACAGGAATTCGCTTAGTTGTGAAGAATATGAAACCTGCATCTGTAAAGGAAGAAATAGACTTTAAATTGCTTGAAAAAATAGACATTCGGGTTGGAACAATTGAAAGTGTAGAAGATATTCCAAAATCTGATAAACTAGTTAGATTAATTGTGAATTTTGGAGATCACAAACGAAGAATATTAGCTGGAATGAAACAAGAGAAAAAAGATCCTAAAGAAGTTGAAGGTAAACAAACACTATTTGTTATTAACCTTAAACCAAGAAAAATTATGGGTGAGGTTTCTGAAGGTATGTTATTTGATATTGGATATCCTGATGGGATTGTTCCTGTTTTGGCTGTTCCTGATACAGCTGTTCCTGATGGTTCAAGAATGGGGTAGTTTTCATTAGCAAATGAACAAGACTACTAATAATACAATTGTGGTTTCTTTTTCTGTATGATGAAATTTAAACACTGTACTGGATGATTTTTCATTGTTATTATATCTCAAAGAATAGGTTTGATAGAAAGGACTAATAGGATCAAATAAAATTTTTACCCTTAAATAGATGAATTTAAGTAGGAGATATTATACAATAATAAGGAAAAGAACAACCTTGAAGAGGAGAAATTTCTTTGAAACTAGGCTCTATGCAACCTCCAAAAAAGTACAAATTCCTCCAAGAATTAGTTTTCGAGGGAATTTGGCCATTTAGTAAATTCAAATCTCCTGCTGAAGTGTTCCTTCTTTTATTGATCTACTTTATTTGGGGGTTTGTTCTCTTTGTTATTTACGAAATACCAGGATCTTACATCATTGCAGGTAGCTGTGGTGCATTTGGGCTCTTTTTGTGGACTATAGGTATTTTTTATTATGCTGATAGTTTGAGAAATGTTGAAATTGAGAGAATCAATCGAGTAAACAAAAAATTTTTGATTGAGTTCCTAGAAAGTATTTTTCATCCCTCATCTATTGTGTTAGGGGTTATCTGTTTCACAGTTGTTTTAACATATTTTTTTACATCCATTTCTTTTGGATTGAACAATTTTCTGACTCAGCTTCAGATTGAAATGAACGTCCCCGCTTTACCTCCTTTACTTTTACTCTTCGTTTTTCTCTTAACCTTTGACATTTGTTATAGATTAAGTCTTTCATTATATGTAATATTGATGCAAATTCGTAGAAATCTACGTCTTGCTCAATATTTCAAAATACCTAGAATTAAAACTCATTTTTCACCAATAGATATCAGAAATTTGGAAAAAGCTGATAGTATTCACTATTTAGCAATTAGTGGGGGGTTTATGCTTCTTCCTCTTGGGTTAATGGACTCAGTAATCTTAATTGCTATAAGTTCATATCTCTTCTGTGCATTCACCCTTACATCAATAAACATTCTCCATCTTCGATTTTTGTATATAAAATCAATACCAAATGGATTGCGTTATCTCATACATACATCGAATTTCGCTCAAGTAGGAACTGGATCGGCTGATAACAGTCCCCATATTACTCCTACTCTTTTTGTATTTGACGGAAGAGATTTCTTTATTTCAACATCTATTAAAAGTAAAAAGATCAAAAATCTACGTCATTCCAAGAAGGCAGCTCTTTTCATCGATTCAAAGAAACAAAAGGATATAACAAAACGAATAGGTGTTTTAATTATCGGTAGAACAAAAATTTATGGACATAATCTCCAAACTGGCATGATTTCGTTTTTATTCTATGGCTACCGTATGGTTCGTGTTTATTTCC
>JAUUVJ010000198.1 GCA_030589605.1 Candidatus Hodarchaeota archaeon
TGAAAGTTTAATCCTTCTCGAGATAGAGTTTTTGCAATTATTGCTGCTGCTGTCAACCCATCTGCATCAAAGTGTGAAAAAACGTAGAAAGGACGCGAATTATCACTTTTAAGTAATTCTTTTCCAATGTTATGACATGCCTCTAAAAATGAGGCTGTATTTCCCAAGTTAGTCGTCTCCATCTGCTTGTTTGATACTTATTGGAAGTAATAACAACCTGATTTATATGGGTGTCAATTATCAATTAAAAGCTGGAAAATCAATTATAAATAGTAAACAAATTAACTAGAAATCGTGGATCTTTGAAAAACGGAGAGATGATAAGTCTAAATGAGCCCTTTCTCTATTAATGTTTGAAATTCTTCAAATGATAACTTTCGTCCTTCCTCGAACTTCTTCTTGGCATCTTCAGTTTTTTCTTCTAGTTTCTCCCGTCGTTGAGCATCCTGTTTCTTTCGTTGTTTTTGCTTATTTTTATTTATATCCTGTCTTAAACGATTTATCTCACGAATATAACTAAGGTACTCGTTATGTATAGAATTAGCTTGCTTTTTTGCATCTAGGAATTGAGCGTGTAATTCATCTGCTTGTTTACGTAAAACATCAGCGTTTTTGAAAGCTTGAATCATTGTTTTATGATGAAATCTACTTTCTCGTGCATGAGAACGAAGTTCATTATCTAATCTTCTTATATTACCAAGTATTGCATTAATTCGTTTATGAATTGTTCTAAGATCACGAGCTAATACATCAGTTTCTCGTACTTCACGAAATTTTTGCTCAAGACGGTCGATCCGATCAACAAGTTCTCTTTCTTCAGAAATGGAAATATTGGATGTAGTTTGAATTTTCCATTCTAGATCCTGAATATCACGTCGAATGTTTCTAGCTGAGAATTCCGATCTTCGATTTGTTTGGGCTTTTTTCTCCTGTGCTCCATTCAATTGTTGATCTAATGTATTAGCTTGTTCTTGAAAACCTTCAACTTCTTTTGCAAAAATTAATTTCTTTTCTTTTATTTCAGATATCGTTTTATTACAATTATCACGCTTTTCTCTTTCTTCTTTTGCGGTTTTGATAAGTTCCTTGACTTGTTCATTCAAAAGATTACGCTTATTTGCGATAGTTGTAACTTTTCGATTGAATTCTTCCCTTTGCTGTTTAATATCACGAGCTATTGCTTCTATATTAGAGATCTTAAGTAGATTGTTTTCGATATCTAGATTTTGCAAGGGAGAACCTTCGGTTATTTTTCGGTGACTAAATGAATAAAACCTTCGTATCCTTCTTCTATTTTTCTATGTTTAGATTTAAATTCGTTATGGCAACTAGTAATTTAGAGCGAGGGGAATTAATTAAATTTATCTTAAATATAATGTAGCTTTTGATGGTTCATATTTGAAGGTTGGTTCAAATATTCCTGTCTTTCTGTAATACTTGACTAATCGTCTAATTTTTGATTCAAGTAATTGCAGGCCACGTCTTGAATGTTTATCTTTTTTATTACCACTTTCAAGATGTTTTCGAAGATTTGAAGCTCGACGGACTAGATTTAGGAAGTCTTCGGGCATCTTTGCTCCTAAACCATTTGCTTTCATGATATTTACAATTGATTTTCCACAGATTTTTTTCACACTTGGAATTGCATAAGCGTCTTTAAGAAATAACCCAATCTGTGCGGATCCTAATCCTTCTTCAGCTTTTTCAACTACTAATTTTTCAATTTCCTCTGAAGAGTAAGGAATCCATTCTGGGGTTTTTCTCCAAATTGGGCGAGTAGATCCGCTTTTTCCTTTCCGTCTTGCGTGCATTCTAGCCATTTAATATTTCACCGAGAATAATAATTCATATATCTACTTTAGTAAGTACCATACGGTTTAACTTCTAATAGCAGTCAATTCAGGGAGAATTTGTTTGATTGATAAGTCTTATTTCTTTTTCTAGATAACATCAATCCATGTTCAATTCAGTAGAATTTCCAATAGTGACATTTGCATCAAGTAATTTACACAAATTCACAGAGATAAAAGAAATCTTTATACAAAAAACTTCAATAAAACTTGATCACTTGAATATTTCTTTGTTAGAAATACAATCAGCTAGTTTGGAGGAAGTAGCTGCTTTTTCCCTAAATGAATGTGTAAGAAATACAGATAAAGATTTAATCTTTGTTGAGGACTCTGGACTATTCATAGATTGTTTAAATGGTTTTCCAGGGCCTTATTCAGCGTTTATTCTAAATACAATTGGTCTTAATGGGATATTAAGTCTTTTAAATAATGTTCCAAATCGAAAATCTATATTTCAGTCAACAATTGCCTTAAAATTTCAGAATCAAACAAAAATTTTTACTGGTCAGGTTAACGGTAAAATAGCGATGCAAATCTCGGATTTTGGATGGGGTTATGATCCCATATTTATCCCTGATTGTGATGGAAAGAGAACTTTTGGAGAATTAGGTGATAAAAAGAATGAAATATCACATCGATTTATAGCAGTAGGAAAATTAATTGAATTTCTAAACAATCAGCTTCATCTGGTGAAATAATTGTCTTCTTTGGAGTGGCCGAATTTTTTTAACGACAAGATAAAACAAGCATATTGTGATTTAGTTTTTTTGCTAGATCGAGGATTTCCCAAGAAAAGTTCTCTTAATTTCGTAGGAAATCATTATATATTTGATATTAATCAAAGAAACGTTTTGTTTAGAGCAGTGTATCCTATAAATGTAGTTCGGACGGTTAAAGACCATTTAATTCGAGATTCAGCTCTATTAAACAATAAAGGCTTGCATATTGACCTGTATAATCAACTTTTTACATATTATTCCCTAATAAATCAGGATCCGATAATCATTAGTCGAGATGGCATAATAAGAGATATATTTACTTCTTTACATAGAGAAAAAGATCTAAAGATTACTCATGATCTAATAAGCCAATATTTGAGTGTTGTGTCCCATCTAAATCCAAATCGAGTGTTTTTTTATTTGGATGCTCAAAAAAGTCATAGTAAAAAGCACGCAAACCTTATTTCTGAACTTTTACCTGAATTCGATATTTCAGGAGAATGTATAGTCAATAAAACAGTTGATCGGTTTTTAAAAGAGCAAACTCAAGGAGTAACTATATCACACGATAGTGTGATACTCTATACTGCTCCTTATTGTTTTGATTTCTATCGATGGGTTATAGGATCAAAAATTTTACCTCTAGTTTCTACAGAGGGTATTCTAGATTTTGAAAAGATTATGTAAACCTAGTTGTCTTTCAAGAAAATTATTAAAAGAATATATCTTCAATCCCTTTCTTGAAAGTACAACTCCTTTCAACTTTCATCGGGCACGTAGCGAAGCTAGTGGGCTTGCTGTAAACTAGCGAGTCCGGAAAAGTATCGCACCGGGCTCCAGAACCCCCTGTGAACTCCACTGGGTTAACTGAAACTCATGATGAAGTTCTGGAAAAATGAGGAAACTCGGTGTCACCTCTGCTGTAAGCAGGGTGTCCGAAAATCGTCGGTTCAAAGTTCAGGCTGAATGATGTTCGGCTGAATGAAAATCCGCCCGTGCCCAACTTTTTACCTTTTCTGGATGAAAAATAAATTTTTAAGATTATCAACTAATATAAACCATTCTTGAAAAATGCCAAAATCAGAAGAAAGATAGTTCTAACTGACTTTATTATCAATTAATAAAGGAAAAAAAGCTTATAATGCTGTTAGGAATTGTCTAACTCCCTGAAAAATCGAATTACAACTCATAATAAATGTGGAAGTGACTTTAGTTGGAATATTTACATGCGGCTCTGGTATTGCATTCAGCTGGAAAAAAAGTGTCAGAAAAAGGAATCGACGCGATTATTAAAGCAGCTGGTGGTAAACCAGATGATTCAAAAATTAAGGCTCTTGTTGCGACTTTATCATCAATTGATATTGAAGAAGCAATCAAAGGTGCATCTGTAATGACTACTGCGATTTCAGGAGCAACAGGTGCGACTGAACCTGCAAAAGATGAGAAGAAGGGGTCAGAACCAAAACCAGAAGAGGAAGAGGAAGAAGCAGGTGATGACCTAGGTTTATCATCCTTATTTGGTTAAGCAATCATCTACTTTTTACTTTTTTTTGTTTTTACACAGTTTTTAAATACCCAAAATTGGGTACACTTTTTTTTCCCAATACATCCATTAAATTGGAATATTTTACCTTCTTCTCTTTGAAATTGAAGATTTATTTTTCTTTTTACGAAAGCTCCTCCTTTCTACTCATCACCTTTTAGTTTTATGTTGGATTTTTGTAAAAATACTATAATCAATAATGTATTAATATAAATCACTTATAAATCCACAAATTTACCTTGTTCTGATGTTTCAGTGGGGGATATAAGGAACTTGGACATTCTCTTTATATTTAAAATGAAATGAAAATTTGAAATTAACAAAATAGTAAAACAATAAGTTAGTGATCATTTTCTTAGTGCATTTAAAAAAGAATGGAATTCTTTTATACAAAATATAATTCATTTCAAAAAACTAAGAAAGCATTTCTCGTTAGACTTTAGTAACTGTGTATACTAAAAAAATGCGAGTTCCTAGTAATGATAGATAATATGGAATATTTGGTTCAATATACCTAGAGTAATGAGTTTCTTTCAGCAACATTCAACGACTTGATTAATAATTATGGGCCGATAGTGAAATAGAGTCTGATGAGTAAGCTTCTACATAAAGTCTGGTCATTCACGCCTCCTTCGCAAGGCGGAGTTTATCCTACGATAACCGTATCTCCCGGGTTCAAATCCCGGTCGGTCCACCAAAGATAAGAGTGCGTCAAAGATATTTAGTCAAAAAAAAAGAATAAAGCAATATTGATATTCGTGATCTTCACAAGGTGGAGTTCATCGTAAGATGACTGTACCCCTAGGTTCAAGAATCACAAACTCGTTGCTTGTGGCTGGAAAATCCTGATTGATCTATAATTACAAATAAACACCTATTTAAACACAATTTTGGAATTTATATGTCTACTGCAGAAACCATTACGAGAGAAAAGCTTGTTTCTCAAACAATGACTGAATTTCAGAGAGCAGGATATACCTTATGGAGTGAAATGGCTAAATCTAGTGTTTTTGACTTCATTGCTAAAAAATCAATTGATAGAAATGTTGGAATCAACCAACAACGAATCATTGCAAAAGTAGTTGTAGATTTAGATTTATTTAAGAAACAAACTTCAATTGAATTGCAATTAATTTCAAAATTGATCTCTGGGTTTCCTCTCCTTGTTGCTCATTCTGCTGATGGGAAAAATATTGAAGAAGAAACATTATATCGGAGACATGAAGTTTCAGCTGTTTCATTAAAGACATTAAGCAAATATCTTCAATTTGAACGAGGAACAAAGTCAGCTAAGATTTCAAACTTTGCTCATCGCGGTGGTGTTTATGTCAACCTCTCAAAAGAAAAACTAAAAGCACAAAGAAAGTCAAAACAATTAGATATGACTCATCTTGCAGAAGAGGTTGGTATATCTCGTCATTCGCTCTATAAATATGAGAGAGGTGAAAGTTTTCCTAAGATTGAGAATTTTAAAAGGCTTTGTACGATTTTGAATTGTGATAATTTAGATATTCCTCTGGATATTTTTGAAACACAATTTAAAAGTGTACATGAAGACACTTTAAAAGATTATAAACAACCAAGATCTAAATTACAAAAAGAAATTGGAATCTATTTAGCTGAAAAAGATTTTAATGTCCTTTGGTTTAAATCTAAACCTTTTGATGGTCTTTCTGAACCAATTATGGAGGAATTAAGTTCGAACATTATATCTAAAGGTCCTTATCCAATAATTACAGGAGTCACATCCAAAAACGAAAAAAATGATTCATATAGGTTCGTATTAATTAAAAGTCTTTCAGAATTCCTTAGAAAAAAAGCAGTATGGTTTATAGAAGATGACATTAATGATGTAGAATCTCCTGAAGAATCTTCATACATTTCTATCGTGAATATTTCAGATCTTGAAGGAATGGCATTAATTGATTTTATTGCTCTATTAAACAAGAAAAAACCAAAACACCTCCTCAGAAATAAAAAAAGGATATTATAGGTATATTTCTGTTATTTATCGAAAGGGAATTAAGCTAGATTCAATGTGCCCCATGATGTATATAAACATGCTGTGGTTAATTCTAGGGCTGTTTCTCAATAAACACAGTGTGGATCAACTATTAAATCGGAAGTTTAATGATAAACATCCTGAAGAGAATTATCTCCCGAAATAAGAGAACCAAATTGAATAATAGAGGTAGAATTAATGTCAAACAAACAACCTGATGAAGAAACTGGGAGAACTTCGCGAATGCCATGGGTTCCAGGTTTTAAAAAACCTTCTATTGATTTTAGAATTCCTGATATAGAATTACCATATGAAGCTCCCCATAAGTATATCTTAGCTGTTCTCCTCTTTTTAGTTCTATTCCTTTTAGCTGGTGGACTTTATAATCTTACAGAAAGCCCATTACCAATGGGACAGACGACTACAAGACTAATTCCAGTGTTCCAATCATCAAGTGAACAATTTTTAATTGAATCATTTATTGCTGGAATGTTTTTTGCTTTAGGATCAGGTGGTTTTTACTTAGTTCGCTATTCTACAAGATTTGCTTATGATCTTCAAACTTCGCTTACTTTAATAATTACAGGAATAGTTTTAGTACTCATTGCTACTGGTGGAATATTAGTATTATACGACTTTAAAGTTTGAGTATATTATCCTGCCGGGGTAGCCAAGTGGACGGGCTAACAGATATTTGTTACCCTGAAGAACGGCGCTGGCCTTGAGTCAACAATATCATAGATCAATGCTTGAAAGCCAGTGTACAATGTACTCGAGGGTTCGAAATTCTGGAAGATGATTTCTCCCCGAATGAAACTCCCTCCCCCGGCGCTTATTTGTTATCAATCGCTTATTTTGTTATTAAAAATTCAATTCATTGAAACAATTTTTATCAATATCAAATTCCTAGTTGGAAAGGAGTCTATCAGCTATAAACCCGATTTAAATGACGATGATGATTAATAAATCCAACAATCTTTATAACCTTATACTATTCTCCCCAATTAGGCAGTTTAGAAAAAAGAATTGCTATTTTAATCAGGTGAATTTAACTTTGGTAGCTGTAGCACGAATTCGATTAATGAGCGCCGATATTAAACAACTAGATGGCATCTGTAATGAAATGACACGAATTGCAGAGAAATCTGGTGTGAAAATGCGAGGTCCTATACCTTTACCAACGAAGAAGTTAAAATTGCCAGTTAGAA
>JAUUVJ010000236.1 GCA_030589605.1 Candidatus Hodarchaeota archaeon
CTGCTTATGTATTTGTATTTATTGAAGCATTAGCTGATGGTGGAGTTTTAGCTGGAATACCTCGTCGTGAGGCACTTATTTTGAGTGCTCAAACTGTACTTGGCGCAGCTAAACTACTCCTAGAAGAAAATGTACATCCAGGTGTTCTGAAAGATGCTATAATGTCTCCAGGTGGTACAACAGCATCAGCATTACAGTTGATGGAATCACGGGGTTTTCGTTCCATTTTAATAGATGCTGTAGAAGCTGCAACGAAAAAATCTAAATTTTTAGGTCAAAATAATCTTCTATCATCTGATAGATGATTGAAGTACAAGAACAGCTAGAAGAATATAGTACTTTTAGATATCAGATAGTCTCTTAACAACTTTCTCTGACTAAGATACTAAGACTATTTTGATTCCACTCTGAAAAGGAATATTGTTCATTTCCCCTTCTCCTTAATTATTGGTGAAAATACTTCTGAAAAACTCATATTTTTTACATTATTATTACCAATAATAAATTTATCATCATTGTAAGGAATTTGAAAAGATTAGGGAAATAGTTATTTTATGAATAAAAATAAATGCTGTATTACTAGACATTATGTCTTTTAATACAGAGGACTTTTTTTAGGCTTAGAGGCAAGATAAAAATGACGGATATCAAAGAATTAATTCAATTTGCAATTAAAAAAGAAAAAGAAGCATATGAGCTATATTCTGGCTTTGCAAACAAGACAAAAAATCCAGCAGCAAAGAAATTGCTTGAAGAGCTTGCTGAAGAAGAGCTAGGGCATAAAACTACTCTTGAAAATCTATCCGATCCAGAAAAACTATTTAATTTCAAAATTGAATCAGTTCAAGATTTGAAACTTTCTGATCATCTTGTAGCTCATTCAATAGATGAGAATTCAGATATTCAATCTGTTTTAACTTTTGCAATGAAAGCAGAAAAGGCAGCGTTTGATTTATATACTAAAATGTCAGAAGCAGCTGTAGATGAAAAGAATCTCGCACTATTTCAGCAGCTCGCTCAAATGGAATTAATTCATAAAAATAAACTTGAATCGCTTTATGATGATATGTTTTATGCTGATAATTAAATCAGTAGAATATCTGTAACTAGGGATAAGAACCAATTTTAACAATAATGCTTTATTCTACATCAATAAGTCAAAATAACAAAAAATTCCCTGAAATAATGTGTTGTATAGTCATGAATAAATTGTGTAAGTGTCCAAAATGTGAAACCGTGCATCCTGTTTCCACAGTTCCTGGTACACCAAATGATGAATTTAGAAATCGAATCTCTATCTATATAGATGGAGGTAATATGTATCACGCTGCCAAAAAACTAGGTTTCAAGGTCGATTACATACGCTTAAGAGATTATTTTGTACCTTCAAGCGCAGAATTATATCATGCTTACTATTACGCTGCTCATGACTTAACCCAAGGATTTATCATGAAGATTCTTGATTTTTTGAGACATAATGGCTTTGTAGTAGTAACAAAGCAAGTGAAAAAATTTTCTAACATGATGAAGGGTAATTTAGATGTTGAATTAGTAATTGATATGCTAGTTAATCTGGAGAATTATGATACAGCAATCCTTGTTTCTGGAGATGGTGATTTTACGAGATGTGTTAAAGAACTCCAAAAACATGGAAAGAAGGTTTATGTGGTTTCTACTGAAAAACCATCTCCCCCCTTACTTGCTCAAGAATTGAAAAATCAAGCTGATGGTTTCATTGAGCTAGCTGATATCATTCCTTTTGTGAAACAACATTGATAGTCAAACAAATAAATCTAATAGTATAAATTAGAAATAGAAAGATTTTATAACCCTCTAGGTTTGTGTAGTCGGATAATTGGTAAAAAACTGGCCAATGGTGTAAAATCGGACTGTTCAATGGAATCTGTTTTTGGATCCCACCCAAATCCCATTTCCGCTTCCTTTGGAATATTCTTTATCATCCATTCAATATATTTTACCTTTTCAGTTATATCTTCTATAATTTCTACTTGAGCATAAAAGCTTCTAAAACCAACTTGAACTTTAACCTTATCTGGGTTTACACGAATGTTTTTAACCCAATCTGTTTTCTCTCCTCGACCAGCAGCGATATGGATCACATTGTTTATCCTGTGAAATTCCAATGGGCTTCGATGAGTCTTCCCAGTTCGACGACCTATTGTAGAAATCATTAAAAAAATCCACCCAATACCGAAAAGTGGTAGAATGCGTAATCGGTATAAAGGAACCATGAAGTACTTGTTCAATCGTTTAAGCCATTTGTATGACCGCGGCAGCTCTTTTTTGTTATGGTTCATTAATCGATAAAAGTAAGTATCAGGCTTGGGGAAAACAACTTTATTGTCTTTTTGAGTTGAATTTACAGCATTCATTGTTTTTCATATCTGTTAAAGCTTTAAAATCTTATCTAGTACGCAATTGTTATCGGTTAGTGCTATTTTATATTGCCCTTTTTTCTTCCTGCAATATCATCATTCGGAATGGTTTAATTACTAATTTATTCGAGTATTATCACAATAATAACCGAGAACTTAAGATACAGTGAAATAATTTGTCCGATTCGCTAATAGTCCTTCTTGCTGGTGGAGATGCTTTTCGATATGGACAATCTCTCAAAGATCCTAACAATAGTCAACCTGATAAGTTGTTATCTTCTCACGGAAATACAAACCTTCTCAGATATGTTACCGATGAATTAAGAGTATTAGGAAATCTTGTACTAGTAACTAGGGGAGAAAAAAGAAAATCTTGTTATTGTACATTACTAAATTCTAATAATCATCATCAACCTATAGCAGTCATCAGGGAGGATCAAAGAAATTCCATTGGTCCGTTAGGAGGAATATATGCGGCATTACAATATTATCCAGATATTCAAACGCGTTTGATTCTTCCTGCTGATTTACCTAATGTAAGACGAAAGGTTATTTCGGAAATATTGATGAAAGCTTCGCAATTAAAACATTTTGACATTATATCAATAGTACATCCAAATGGACAGGTAGAAAATCTTTTACTAGTAATTAATGGAAGTGAATCGCTTAAGTTCATTAATTCCTTGATAAAATTTGGCGTTTATCGTGTATCCTCTTTAATTCGTTCAGTTTCCAAGAAATGTTTTATTAATTCAACATTTTTAGAATGTACTAAAGATGGTACCAATATTGCAAATGTTTTCACCGATTTAGATAGAATTGATCTGGTTTCAGAGAGTCAAAAGAAAGTTGAACTAAAAATAGAAGATAAAAACTATATCAAAGCTTCTATTATAGATTTTGGTTCACATAATGACACATCACAGGATCCTAGCTTATTATTCCATAGATATTTGGATTGGATTGGAACATCTTCAAATGAGAATAATCAGAAGGAAATTTCATCAATGGTTGGAATCTTAAAGAAAGAATCCAAAAATTACCGAAAGAAAGGATTATTATCAATTTCTCTTCACTGTTTGCTCGATGCATTCAAATTAAGTAAGGATATCCAAATTGCTGAACAAATTGAGGAGCTAAAGCAACTACTCGAAAACTAGTGGTAGAAGATATGAGTTTTACTCAGTTTTAATCAATGAAGTGGCAATCTTAGAACAAATCGAGCCTATTGCTTTTCGTAAATTACTAATCGTTACTTCATCTTCAGTTATATCCTCAAAAGGTAATGAGTGTGTATAAGTCTTTTTTAGTACAGAAAAATCTATTTCGAGAGTATTCTCTTTGGGTTCAATAATAATTTTTAATTTATCCTTATCTTTCAATTTGAAAGTAATTCTATGTTTTTTAGCTCCAAAACGAGTTTCATTACTAATAGGTAGATACCCCTGTTTAATCATAGATTCATAAATGTCCACTGCTAGTAATCTAGCTACCTTAACACGGAAAGGTTCATCTTCACCAGGAGATTTTTCCTCAATCATAAACAATTTCGGAGTAGATAATCGAAGAGTCACAGGAATCGTTTTAAAACAAGGAGTTTTCCCCAATGGATCTACAGCTGAATCTACAAGTTCGTTAACAAGCGCATCACTATAGTGAAATGGAACAAAGATATGGCCTCGGATAATATTTGGAGTTACCTTGGCCTCTACCTCTATATTACCAAGTGGAGATTCTATTTCTACTTTATCCCCTTCTTCAATGAGGAGAATTTTAGCGTCTTCCTCATTAATTTCTGCAAAAGATCTTGGAGCACGTTTCATCAATTTCGGACTACGTCCGCTCATGGTCATGGTATGAAATTGAGCGTCTATTCGTCCTGTTATTAAGGTAAATGGATAATCTCGATTAATTTTTCTGTGCATAGGAGGACAGGGGTAAAACTTCCCTTTACCATCATCAGTGAAGAACTTCGCTTCGTACATAAATTGGACACCATTGGGATATTTTTCATTACATGGCCACTGTATTCCCCCTTTCTCCGCATTCTTCATTTTTTCATAGGTTAATCCGCTGTATGTTGAAACAGTTTTTCTTATTTCATGAAAAATATCCTCATCGGAATAATACTCAAAATAAGCTTCATTATTCATCTCTTTAGCTAGATCGCGGATGATTTCCCAGTCGGATTTAGCATCTCCTGGAGGCTCTAATTGCTTTGCCGAATACTGAACTCGTCTTTCTGTATTGGTAAATGTTCCTTCCTTTTCAAAAATACACGCGGCGGGTAGAATTATCGTAGCATATTTGGTTGTTCTTGTAGGAAATATATCTTGAACAACTAATACTTCTAAATTTTTCAAGTTTTGAACCACTTGAGTTAAATCTGGATGAGAATGAGCTGGATTCTCTCCAATAACATATAATGCTTTGATTCGTTCTGGAATCGCTTCGATAGCTTCTACTGAGGTGAGACCCATGTTTGATGGTAACTTTTCAGGTGGAATTCCCCAATAGCCTGCAAAAACTTGGGTATTTTCCTGATTCACTACTTTATAACCAGGAAAACAATCAGGCAAACCACCAAGATCACAAGCTCCTTGAACATTAACTTGACCTCGTAGAGGATTTACTCCTGTTCCAGGTCTGCCATAATTTCCTGTCATCATGGCTAGATTTGCATACTGACAAATATTCACTACCCCAGTTAAATGTTGGGTCACGCCCATTCCCCAGAGAATTGCTGCCGAATTTGCTTTCCCATAAATTCTTGCTACTTCTTTGATGACTTCAACAGGTACTCCAACTTCTCGCACAGTATCATCTAAATCAATCAGATGCAACACTTTCATTAATTCGACATATGATAACATTTTTGTATTTTGTAGAATAAATTCTTCATCTGCTAGTGATTCTTCATAAATAACTTTCATAAGACCATTTACAAAAGCAGGATCAGTTCCTGGACGTATTTGCACGTGTATATCCGCTAACTTAGCCGTTGCCGTTTTTCTAGGATCTACTACAATTAGAAATGGTTTACCAGTTGATTTTTTCTTTTTTTTCAGAATATTCCAACAGAGAGGGTGGGAGGAAGCGGAATTTGTACCAGTTATAAGGACTACATCCGCTTCTGCAATGTCTTCTATCGAATTAGTCATTACTCCTGCCCCTAAATTTTGAGCTAAACCAACTGCAGTCGTAGCATGACACAATCGAGCACAATGATCGACATTATGTGTTCCTAGAACTAACCGAGCAAATTTTTGGGCAATATAAACCTCTTCATTTGTCGTTTTTGCGCTTACAAAAACACCAATTGCTCTTGCACCATAGGTATCCTTTATCCGTTGGAATTCCATAGAAATACGGCCAAGGGCTTGATACCACTCAACTTCATCGAATCCGCCTTCCCGATTTCTTATTAATGGCTTGGTTAATCGGTCTTCTGATCGGATCCAATCTCCCACAGTGTTTCCTTTAATACAAAGGAATTTTCCATTCAGACTGTTTCCACCCGCACTCTTTGCTCTTAATTTACCTTTTCTTTCTTCTAAGAGAATCTTACAACCACAACCACAATAAGGACAAATGGAAGGGGATACAATCGATTCTTGAGAAATCAGCACTGTTGATTCGTTTTTACTCACCATGAACCATCACGTTGATAATTGAATAGACTAGTGTTTCTAAAAGTAAATTAATATTTAAAACTTATCGGAAATCAATTTTATGTCAAAACAAAATATTTAACATTGATGGAGAGTAAGATTAATGAACAAAATAGAAATAATTTGCTACCATAATGGTAAAAAAGGTACTACAACAGACTATGTTGTGAATGAACATAAAATTAAGCTCTTCGTTAATCAAAAGGAAGAATTTTCCTTTCAAACCTATCCCCTTAACATAAATGAACTAGTAACTGGTTTTTTAGCTTCAGAAAAGCTTATTTCGTCTCCTATTGATGTGATTAATACTACATTTGTAGAAATGAAAAATGAGGTTCATATACAAATTAAAGCTTCTGCAGGAAAGGAAAGTGAAAACATATCACAATCTTTGTCTTCCCGATACAAATCTCCTCAATATTCGATGCTTTTGAATGCTTCATTTGTAATCGAATTAATGAATACCTTCATCGATGTTTCAACAACATTCAAAAAAACAGGAGCTGTTCATACTGCTGCAATTGCTAATAATAA
>JAUUVJ010000116.1 GCA_030589605.1 Candidatus Hodarchaeota archaeon
AATAGAAAGTGATAATAAACAATTTAATTTAATTTGTACTGATAAAAATGTTTATTGCTCTTCATTCAGAGAAAATAGATCATTAAAAAGGCTCTATTAGTCAATTCAACGGAAAAGACTAAGGAAACCTTTAAGAATCTTTTCTTTTCTTCTTTATTTGAAAAAGAATAACGGAAAACAAAGAAAGAAAGTGATTAATGTGGTCGGAACAGATGCAATAGATTTTTTTCCCAAAGATGCTCTTAAAAAATGTCGAAAGGGTGAGGAGTTCAAATTTTACGGTAGCAGTGGAAAAATCATTGCGAAAACAAGAACACTTTCCGAATTAATATCGACTTTACCTGAGATCCCAGCAACTATCGTTCAATTCCACATTTTTAGGGAAACAACTCAGGATATCTTCGAACCTCGTAGTCTTGATGGCCCCGTAGTTAGATCAGATTTAGCCCTATGGATTAATTATGTACTAGGTGATATAGAACTCTCACGAAGAATTTATGATATTGGAAAAGATGGCTCATCTAATTCTGAAATTCTTAAACAAAGAATTATTGAAGCATTGAAAGAAAGAGAGAAGGAATTAATCAACTTAATCCGACCTTCCTAACAGAGCTCAATACAATGTGGAAGTCAATTTTCATTTTAATATTATTTTTATTCTGAAATACTTCCTAATCTCTTTTCTGAGTCGTAGAGCTTAATTTATTCTATCTCCAAAGTTTCAAAAACAGTTTACGAAAATTCTTATTATAGTTGAAAAAATGTAAATAAACTGTCTTTTGGAGTTTCGATGGAAGAATGTCTTTTTTAAGGAAGTTACTTAGTAGAGATCCTCAGGATCTTTTCTCAAAAGGCCGAAAAGCATTTGATAATGGTGATTACATCAAAGCTTCACAGCTTTTTGAGAAAGCTCATAAGAAGTTTACTGATAGTGAAATGAAAGTCATATCCATTGATAATGCAGCAATTGCTGCAGAATATGCTAATAGATATGAAACTTCACAAGAGCTCTATTTCCTTACAATCTGTACAAAATTACACACTGGTCAAACAATTAGCAAAATTTTACCTGATATTGAGAAAACAATTCAAATAGGGCGATTATGCAAGAAACCAACGGTTTCTCACAGCAAATTACTATTAATTAAATTTTTAATTTTCTTATCTCAAAAACGTTTTGATCACCTATCAGCTTTATATAGAAAAAGGAGTGAAACTTCCACCGATCAATATTCAAAAGTTCTTGAAAAAATATGGAAGCTTATTCATCTACCTAGTACATTCGAAGAAAAGGAAAAAATGCCTCTAACTGGTCTTCCTGAAGAATTTTGTGTGGTTATAGAAGCAGCTGAACATGTTATGCGAAGATGCTCTCTATGTGAGATCAAAATGGAAGTAGAAAATCAATCTGAGAATCCTAAGAAAGGAACAGAATTTAATATTAGAGTAACAATAACAGCACATGCAGCAATATCGATAGGTAAAATTATTCTTAAAACAGGAACCAAAGGTCGGCTCATATCTGATACTACGCCCGTTTTTCCTCTGAATCTCAATTCAGGGGAGAATTATACCATAATATTCTCAGTAATACCTAATCTACCTGGAAAATGGTCATTAGGTCCCCTTTCTTTGGACTATTCGATTCCTTTAGAGCAAGGTGAATACCCCAGTTCTTCAAATGCAATTAATGTAGAAGTTGATGATGCAGTTCCCGCTGTGCAAATTTCAATAGAATCAGAGACAATCGAGGAAGATATAGAATATTTATTGACTATTTACGTCGAGAATATTGGTAAAACTGCACTGCAAAATGTCAAAATTACTGTGGATCTTCCAGATGGGGTTGAAATGCGAGAAGGTACAGCAGACAAGTATATAAGTACTTTAGTTGAGGGAGAACTTTTTCAATACAATATTCGAGTAAATTTTGCACTAGATCAATCTCACTTTCAAGGACACATAATTAAAGGGAATATATACATTGAAGAGGATCAAAAACTCTCAAAATGTTCTATAAAGCTAGGTGGAGTATAAGAACCGGTCATGTAGAAATGTTCTTTTTGTTTAGAAGGTTTATTTCTAGTGGAGACCAAATGAACTAAAATTCTTAAAATCTTCCTATTATTATATTTTCATTTATTGAGAAATTTTCAGGTTGGTCTTAAGCCTAAACGGGTTATGAAAGTCGAATAGAATGCAAAGCAATTAACTGATTCTTTTTCATCTAATGTTACCGAAGAATGGACAATCCGATTCCTCAAATTTCGATAATGAGCAATTCTTTTATCACTAGGAAGGTCAAACCCTCTTCTTCTAAGTTCACTAACTTGAATCTTAAACTCTGGTTTTGGATTAGTATTTCCAGTTACAATTTGTTTATATCGTGTTGATATTAGCGATTTAACTGCAGCATCTGATTTAATTACGAAAAGTTCAAAATTATTTTCTTTAAATGCACGCTTTGCTTGGCTCCACAAAACACGAACATAATTTATTGTTTTAACAGCTTGAATAGGATCCAGTTTTTGAGAATCTATTCCATTTTCAGAAGAATCTTGATAATTGTGTACAATAAAATTGATTCTACTGTTTATCTGGTTGTAACTAATATAAGCGGAAACATTAACAAAAAGTACACCGATAGCTAGAATAACGGTTGGGCCAGACAGAATTATTACTAAATCAGAAGGATTAGATATGTATACTGGAAGTAAATGCATAAATCCAGAAGAGAAAAGAAAAAATACTACATTTATAGCGTCGAAAACTACAAGTGCTATAAAGAAATAAAGAATCCACTCAATTTTTTTTCTTAATCTTTTTGAAATTACTAGAGTTTCCTCTTCGAATGATTCTATGAAATTTAAAAGTAAAAATGTTCTGAATGGAATACTAGCTACTCTAATCATAATAGAATCATTTGGAACCTCTTTAAGATTAAATATACCACGAAAACTATACTTGATAAAATTATAGGACTCTTTTAGTGAAAGTGGTAAAGTCCATTGATTACTTTGAAACCATTTTCCTTTTGTATCTAGATATATTAAATAAATCGGTAGTGCTAAGAGGATGACAATGCTAAGAACTATTGAAAGGAGGTTCCAACTAAAGGGTGTTGGTAGTGAATATTCAAAATGTATATAGAATAATCCAACTGTATTAGAAGCAGTTTTTATAACTATATAGTATGTATCAGCTTCTAGATTTTTTAATTCAACATTAAAATGTTTATCAATGTCTTGTGCTCCCTCAGAAAGGGTAGGAGGTTCGGTGATTCGTTTTTGTTTACTACCATCGAATATTTCTACTGTAGCACCTTCTAAAATGTTTGCTTCAGATGAATTTGGACCATGTATTTGAATGAAAGCTGTAATTCTACTTTCATTCACTTGAAATTTGAAATAATATTTTTTAGACTGTGAAAAACCTTCTACTATTCGATAAGGTTCACTTTTGTTATACGGAATGTTACTTGCTGTTTCAAAACTGTATGAATTACTTTCTTCAATAAAAGAAATATTGTATAGTCCTAAAGGTGAAGCAATCGCAGTATAATGCGTGAGAATTATGAAAAAAGTATCATGATAATAAGAGTTCCAAGAGTACCTATATGAACCATTAAAAGGATTAATTGAAGTTTCTTGTAATTCTGGATTTCCAAATTTGCCTGGACGGTAAATTTTTATTGTGGCTTGTTCGAGAATATTAGATATGAATTCTTTCAAATAAAGAGTTCCATTCTGATTATACTCCATTATTACTTTCCAATAATGTATTTCATGAGCATGAGAAAAATTTGCTACTACTACTGATCTACTTAATTGAACTGCTGTTACTTCATTATATCCGTTTTTGGGAATACTGGCGATGATAGTATAATTTGCGTCATCCGTTCTTCCACTTACTGTATCGTTCACCTCTATTAACCAATCTCCATCAACAGAAACCGTCCATGTCCCTAAATAATCCGTTACATGAGATTCTTCAAAAATAACAAACTGAACCCCTAAAGGATTAAAAACTGTTACAGTCTTGTTAATTTTAGAAGAAATAGTAAAGAAAATGACCTGTTCTTCAACAATATCAGGAATGAGCCATTTATGCGAAGAAGATTCATTTGTGAACGTTCCGATTTCTGTTACTCCATGTATTAAGATTCCTGTCTCATTATTTGAAATTTTCATATTTGATGAGAAAGGAGTAATCGTCTCTGAAGCTGGAACCACATATTCTGAATCTACTCGAAGTACTAGACAGTTGAGGGCTATGACTATGATTACTACGATTAGATACTTACTTGGGGATATTTTCATAAATCCAACTTCGTATAATTGTGTTGTAGAGAAATTATCTCAGATCTGCTGCTAATAAATTAACTCAAATCTAATATGGTAATAACTGAAGGTAGAATCTATAATAACTTACTGAAATAGTATTTACATTTTACCCTTTGAAAATGCCCTTTTGGATACTTTTATTACTTAGCAAATATGATTTATAATTTGAAGTATTTGTTTAGTTGTTACTTCATATAGTTACATGTTAAACTGAATCATTGGATTTGTGAAAAGTGGTTCAAAGCATTCGGGTCTTTAAGAAAAGACTTCAAATATCTCAAAAAAAGTGGAACACTGTTCAAGGACAATCATTAAGGACAGTAAACACCATTCTTAATACTATCTCGAGGTTAAACTTAATCCAACGACCCAATATCTTTTCAGATGCTCTTTTAGAAAGATTTAATGATATCCCTGAACGTTTAGCTTATCATCTAGCAGATATGATCAATAGAAGTGTAGCAGATTTATTTGCTTATCTAGCACAATTTTCTGATATTGTTAAGGAAATGCAAAAAATCGAAGCACAGTTTCGTTTTGATTTTTCTGGAATGGTTAAGAAGCAAGTTGTGGAAGCAGAAACCTCAACTTTCCATGATCTCGAAATGATTGAAATTGCAGAAAGAACCATCCAAGAAATTATTGATCGGTATGAGACAGAGCTTACTCTACGTAAACAAATCGTAAATGAAATTCAAGAAGCTAGCTCCATACAACCTCAAATAATAACTGCGTATTTAGTCCTTTGGATCTCGGAAATTTATATCGAACCTAGAGAAATATATGAGCTTTTCGAAGAATTCACTCATGTTGAAAGATTATATGAAAGGATGTTACAGTCTCACGACTCCTTTAATGCAATTCCAAAATCTAGATAGCTTCTAAGACTTCTGAATTCTATATTCCTCACATATTATTAACTAGCGTGAAAATTACACTCTTGGATAATATTTCCTAATGTTCCACTGTTGAATCCCTCAACCAACAATCCTTGTAATTTGTCGTTTATCGCATACTCAGGTTCTCCATGTTCCATGAAATCTTTCACTAAGTTCATAGATATATCTAGATCACTCCGAGCTTGCTGTTCAAAACCTTCAGAACAGATAGCAACACCTCTTATCTGAGAATTACCAGGACCTGATTCTGATACGAATACACATCGTTTGTCCCCTGCAGATAAATGATCGGGAGTATGTCCTATCAAATCTGAACTCATTGATTGAATCGCAGAAAAGAGACCTGTGTATAAACATACTTCTTGGCCTGCAGGACGATGACTTGCAAATAAAGGTAAACCACCATCATCAAAAATATAAATTTCTGATGTTGAAAAGATCTTACCCAAGATATAGAATCGATCATCTTCAGTATATTCTTCAGTTGAATCATCTTCCGAAAAGATTCTTTCTTCACTATTCTTAAAGGATCCATTTGATGTTATACTAGGATTTATTAAGTCTACTGATGGAGAAATAGGATAAATTTCTTCAATATGATTTATATCACTTAGAATGATTGCAATATCATATCCCTTCAAGTTTATATCTGTTGAACTTGAAAAATGAACTTCAAAATCTTTTCCAAAGGTATTTGTTAATTTTAAGGATATATCATTTATTGTTTGGAGACTTAAGGGGCTTCTTGAATTAATAAATACTAAAATGGCTTCTAAACTTTCGATTTCTTCAGGCAAAGCTAAAACTAAAATTTCTCCGATCTGGTCAATTACCCCTTTCAATGCTAAATCAAGATCTATTGATGACGAGATTCCATAGAATAAACTTTGAGTTTTGCCAAAAACACGGATCAAATCAGTAAAGGAAGTTTCCAATCCAGTTGATGGTGATAAGCTGGAAATTATGCAATTTAAAAGGACTTCAAACTTCTGTTTCCCGCTTTCAATAGAACAATCCAGTTTAAAATAACATTTTCCAAATAATGCTCTTTGATTCTGTTGAAGTCCATCACCAGTATCAATAAAAATAGGAATTGATCCTGAATAGTCAATAGATGCCATAATCGCTCCTAAAATTCTAACTATTTTTTCCTCAGAAGAATTGAATATAAATATCAAGAAATAAGAGTTTAAAAGACTATTAATTTGTTTAAATACTGTTTCGGAATCAAGAGTAACTACTTGATCGCATACATTGTCACCTAAAGCAGATGGAGTTAACAGGAGAAGAGGGGGGCGGGATTGACCTTTCTTATTAATACAATCTTGAATAATTTGTAATTCTGTTGAAAGATTCTCTCCAATGCAAACAATTTTACCACGAGGGCGAAGGCATTCTAATATCGAATTATTCTTTTCAGAAAGTACATTCAAGGCTATAGTCTCTTTAAATGATTGATTAAGAATTCAAGTTGAATTTTTCATTGATAGGGATTTATAGTTTAGCGTTACAAAAAGAACATTGTATAACTCTTCAATGAACATATTATGTAGATCATATTTCTTAAAACAACCGCTTGTAATATATTAAATCTACTCACTTGACCTTAATAAGAAGGGAAAAAAGCTTATACTTCAATTTGATTCTCGGAATCTTTTAACAATTAATTTTACTGATTTATAAGCTCAAGAAAAATATAGAATATCAAACTTGGTATAGTTCTCATGGCTATTAGTGAGTGTAACCTTACTAATTTCATGTTTTAAGTCTTCTCACCTTCTTATTCGTTATCTCTTCTTCCTGTGCTTCTTGATTTTATTATAATTTTGCTAATCATCCTTCGCCTGAAGAGATGGGCCTTCTGGCAAGTTTATTAAATCATAATAAATGAGCATTAAATTAAGAATGAAGAATTAAATTGATTTCTCCTCGAAAAATTGGTTGATTCTCATGGAATTTGAGATATTAAAGAGTGAAGGCTTAGGAAGAATCGGTTACGTTTGTGGAAAACAAAAATTCACAACTCCTGAATTAATTACAACGAGATTTTTTGATGGAATGGATAAAGAATCATTTTTACATAATAATACTTACCGTAGTACCTACAACCCTGATAGTAACAACTCAGCTTTTGTTTTAACAAAAGAAAATAAAGATCTACAATCTCTACCCTCACTCATCATTTATCCGTCTCTACAAATGCAATGTAAATCATTGAATGATATTTCAAACAGTATTGATTTATTTCCGTCATTAGCAAATCTAAATCCTGATAACGACAATTTATATCATTTAATTCCTTGGGATCTACCCTTAGTTCATTTAAATGAATATGATAAATATCTGAGTTTAATTAATGGCTTGGAACAATCCGAACTTGTAAATAAACTTAATCTAGTATTAAATATACCATGCACACGTGAAATTTTTGAACTAAAATTATCTGATATTGAAGTTCCAGCTATTAAAGGTGTTTGTTTAGGTGATATTTCATCTCTACTAAATCATCCAGCACTATTACTCCAGTATCTGAATTTTATTCGTTTATGGGCCCCACCAAATATATTACTATATGCTCCTGGTATACCATCCAGTTACATTCCTCTTTTAGTCTATCTAGGCATTGATTTATTTGATTTAAATTATCAGAAAATGATCTCAATCAATTCATCACACCAATCGAGCATAATTCTAGAATATGATGCAACTAAAGATACCTACGTTAAAGTTCTACAGCAAACAAAACTAGCTTTAAAAAATGGGAACTTAAGAGATTTGGCAAGAATATTTGCTAATTCTTACCCTCCAATGAAAGCTTTATTAAGAATAGCTGACTCGAAAGCTAATCTTATCAATAATACCCCAATTTATAGTTCTAGATTTCTTTATTGTACCGATGAAACAGATTTCACTCGTCCAGAGGTCTCAAGATTCAGAAAAAGAGTCCGAGATCGCTATATACCTCCTCAATCTCACTTAGGAATTATATTTCTTCCTTGTTCAGCAAAAAAACCGTATTCAAAATCAAAATCACATAAACTCTTTATGTATTCTATCCGCCGAGGCTTAAAGAAAAAGCGTCACTTCGTCGGAGAGGTCATTTTGACAAGCCCTTTGAGTATAGTACCTAGAGATCTTGAATATACCTATCCAGCTGCTCATTATGATATTCCAGTAACAGGAGAATGGAGTGAAATTGAAAAAAATCATCTGAGGGAAGATCTATCTGATCTCCTTCAGAAATTAGATCCATCAATTCCATTAGTAGGGCATCTTAATGGGATTGAGCGTGCAATTTTAAAAGAAGTATGCGAAACTAATGAGAGAAGAGTATACCTGAATCCTGATGAAATATCTCCCTTAACATCTAGAAAAACATTAAAAACATTATCTGGCACATTACGAGACGTTTTTGAAGACATCTCTCCCAGTCCAAAAATTCCTTCTCAGTTAACCTTTTTGAGGATAATTGCTGATTATCAATTTGGTAAAGGAGCTGGAGTAGCTCTTATTCCTGATGATGTCAGAATTACTGGATATAAGGAACTAGGTCTTCGAGTAAAGTATAATAATAATCATTTACTAACATTTCGGCCTGAAACCGGCCTGTTAACTATTTCTCTTTGTGCAGGAAGACGTCTTCTAGGTCATACTAAAAATGTAGTTGTATTTCATGGAAAACAAATCTCTGGCTCAACAATTTTTGCGAAAGGAATTATAGATGCACATTCAGAAATTAATCCCAATGAAGAAGTATTGATTGTTGACTCAGATGAACAATTGATGGCTACTGGAACATCATATCTATCAGGAGAGGCATTAGTAAAAATGAACAGAGGTAAAGGTATTAAAATTAGAAAAAAGGTGAAATAAGATGCCTTCAGAAATAAATCCTCTACTTTCATTCAAAGTAAACGATCTCCGTTCTGAGTACCTTAATTTAATTGAATCAGATTTTCAACCGAAACTCTGGAGTAATGTGGAAGAAACAGAAACTGAATGTATTATTACGATTGTTATCCCTACAAAAGGTTGTAGCTGGGCTTTATCTGAATCAGGAGGGTGTTCTGTCTGTGGATATGTCAATGACTCTTCAAGGAATCAACCGATACCTTCAAATAGAATTTTAGATAGAATTGAACAATTATTGACGCGAAATTGTCAAAAGAAATCCATTATATTGAAAATTTTTAATTCTGGTAGCTTTTTTGATGAAGAAGATGTCCCTCAAAACTTACGTCTTCGAATAGTGAAATTGTTAAAAGAAAATGAGAGGATTCGAAAATTAGCTGTTGAATCGAGACCACAATATATATTAAACAATTTTAATGTGATAGAACAGCTGAAAAATCAAATAGATCCAATCTTCCTTGAAATAGGAATAGGATTAGAAAGTTCAAACAATGCTATTCTGAGAGACTGTTTGAATAAAGGGTTTTTTGTAGAAGATTATGAAAAAAGCGTTCAAAAACTTCTTTCTTCAGGTATTAGAATAAAAACATATATTTTTATCAAACCTCCTTTTTTAACTGAATTAGAAGCAATCAATGACGCCATAAAAACAGCCCAGGATGCATTTAGAATTGGAACAGATGTAATATCCTTAAATCCTTGCAATGTTCAAAATGGAACCTTAATTCATCACCTCTACAGAAAAGATTCTTATCAGCCTCCATGGTTATGGTCTATCTTATTTATCGTAAAATCAATTAGAAGTCTCTATCCTAACCTTGATATTATCTGTGAACCATCAGCTGCAGGAAAACATCGAGGAGTTCATAACTGTGGCAAATGTGACGAAACAGTTCTTAATTTAATTCAAAAAGTCATAAAGAATGAGATTATTTCAGAAAAATATTCGGAAATCTGTTCATGTTTTACAAGATGGAAATTTTTAGTGGAATCACCAATTGAGGTACTTAGATTACGAAAATTATCAAAATTGAGAAATTTAACTCCTTTAAATGAATAAA
>JAUUVJ010000254.1 GCA_030589605.1 Candidatus Hodarchaeota archaeon
ATCCATATCTTATGTTTCTTGAAGAAGTAAAGCTAAAATTGATAGGGTTAGGTTTTACAGAAATGCGAGGACCACTTGTAGAAACAGAGTTTTGGAACTTTGACGCCTTATTTCAAGCGCAGGATCATCCTGCTCGTGAATGGTCTGATGTATATACTATAAAAAAACCAAGTCATGGAAATCTACCAGCTGATAAGGAACTAGTAAAATCTGTAAAACGAGTTCATGAAACAGGAGAACCTGTAAATTCACGCGGTTGGAGATATAAATGGGATCCTAAAAAAGCAGCTAAATTATTGTTGAGACCACAAGGAACTGCGGTCAGTGCTAGAACTCTTTATGATCTACAGATTCCAGCAAAGTATTTTAGCATTGCAAGGTGTTACCGTCCTGATTCTGTTGATGCAACTCATCTTTCAGAATTTAATCAAATGGAAGGTATTGTGTGTGATCCTTCCATAACTTTCCCTGATTTACTAGGAATTCTTAAAACATTCGCTATTGAAGTCGCTGGAGCTAATGAGGTTAGGTTCAAACCAGATTATTACCCCTTTACAAGTCCTTCAGTTGAACTTAGTGCTCATCACCCCAAATTAGGATTCATTGAGTTTGGCGGAGCTGGGATCTTTCGTCCTGAAGTTAATGCGCCTTTCAATATCCCAGACCCAGTGATCGCATGGGGTATTGGTATTGATAGACTATATATGGTTAACAGAGGTATTAATGACATTCGTGAACTTTTCACATATAAATTGGATTGGTTACGAACGATTCCAGTGATTTGAAGGTGTAAAATAATGGTTGCATACAAAATTTCGTACAAAGATGTTTTATCTTTACTTAAGCTTGATCAAAATACTTCAATTGAGAAATTAGATGAAATTTTCAGTTATGCTAAGTGTGAAATTGAGGATTACGACCTCTATGATGATTTAATAAAAGTAGATTGTAAAACTTCAAATAGGCCTGACCTCTGGGGGGTTGAAGGATTGGTACGTGAAGTAAAAGGAATAACAGGTTTAAGTGAGGGATTACCTGATAATACAGCAGAACCTAGTGGATATATAATAGAAGTTGATCCTAATATAGAAGCTGTGAGACCGTTCATTGCCTGTTCTATTATACGAGGTCTTCAATTTGATGACTTCTTAATTAAACAATTGATGCAATTTCAGGAAAAGGTAGATTTCTCGTATGGTCGTCGACGTAGAAGATCATCCATTGGAATTTACAATGTTCAAATGATACAAAGTCCAATACACTACGGACTTATTTCTCGTAAATTTTCATTTGTACCTTTAGGTTATGATAAACCATTCACATTAGATGAGATTTTAAAGGAACATCCAAAAGGTATGGAGTATAGCGATATATTACCTAAAAAAGGTGATTTACCAATATTGAGGGGTGCAAATGGAGTTGTTTTATCAATGCCACCAATAATAAATAGTAATGATGTTGGCCGTATAACAGATGTTACAACAGATGTACTAGTAGAAGTAACAGGAACAAACCATGAGGTCGTGAGAGTAGTAACCACATTAATTACTCAAGCACTACGAGACCGTGGTGGTAAAGTATATTCAGTTGAAGTACATTACCCACCTAATCAAAAAAACACTCCTGAAATTACAATTACTCCTGACGCCAAACCTTTTCAAATCGAAGTAAATCCAAAAGATATTGAAAGATATCTAAAATTAAATTTGAAAACAAATGATATGATCAAATTACTTCGAAAAAGAAGATTAGAAGCTGAAATACAGAAGAAAAAGTTGATTGTTAAATACCCCCCTTATAGAGTAGACCTTATGCATTGGGTCGATGTTGCAGAAGAAATTGCTATTGCTTATGGATATATGAATATTACTCCTACTGATTGGAAAGTATTAACAATAGGGAGATTATCCTCTAGAACAATAATAGAAAATTCTATTCGTGAGATATTAAGTGGGTGTACATTACAGGAAATTCTTACTTTCACTCTTACTGCACCAGAAAAATTGACCACATTGATGGGGCATAATGAAAAGGTATTATCTAAATGTGTTGAAGTATCAAATCCAGTGAGTCTCAATTATTCAGTGTTGAGAAATCGACTAATACCTGGATTACTCGATTTTCTTTCCAAAAACACTCATAATGAATATCCTCAATATTTATTCGAAGTCGGTGAAGTAGTTACATTAGAAACTAACAGTGAAATTAAATCAAAAGTTAATGCAGCCATTGCATTAGCTGATGCAGAAATTTCTTTTGAACATTGTCACAGTATCCTTGATAATCTGTTTCAAGGCCTTAATGTACAGTATAAGCTTAAACCTATACACTCAACTGAATTTATAGAAGGAAGAACAGCAGAAATCCTTGTTGATGATAAAAAAATTGGTATCATTGGAGAAATTAACCCTGCTATACTTGAAAATTGGCAAATATTCATGCCGACTGCTACATTCGAAGTTGATTTATCATTAATCCCATCAATAAACTTATCTCCTCTATATACATTTAAAAAAGGAAAATAAGCAGTTTTTTTTTGAAGCTAACATTCTTATTCACCAACTCAAATCAGAGAGGCATTCATATGAATCTAAAAGACTACATTTCAAATGTAGATTTGATAATCTTTGATTTCGATGGAACACTTTTTCAAGGTGAACAGTTTAGCTTACCGATTTTTCATGATTGTTTAAAAAAAGTATATAGTGACTATCAAATCGATAAAGTTTATCCATCTAATGAAATAATTCTCTCTCAATTTGGAAAACAGGTCGAAGATATCTACAATGATTTGTTTGGGAATAATGCATTTGAAGTCATTAAAGATTTTAGTGAATGTGTTGCTACTGCAGAATTACAATCATTTCAGAAAGGGAGAGGAGAATTGTTTCCTAATGTTGAGATGATTTTAGCTAATCTCAAAAATAACGGAATTAAATTAGCAATATGTACCAACGCACCGAAATATTATTGGGAAGGAGCAGTCCAAAGATTTCAATTAGAAGAATATTTTGATTTAATGATGGCAGCAGGATTATATCCAGGTAAAAACAAAATCTGGATGGTCCATCAAATTGTAGAAACGCTAAAATCTAGTTATTTTATCGTTGTCGGAGACCGATATCATGATATTGAAGCTGCGAAAGCTAATGGAGGATTATCAGTGGGATGTAAATATGGATATGGACGAAAAGAGATTCAAAAAGCAGATATCATAATTTCAGACATAACTGAGTTATTAAGCATCTTTTCAATTCTCAAAAAATAAAATCGTATTGTTAAAATCGGTTTTTTCAGAGTTTCAATAAATAAATAAGAAGTAATCTCACGAAAAAATATTCTGTATTCTGTATGATATAAAACACAGAACTAATCTCTTTCCGATTTTTCTTAACCGTGACATTTTTTATTGTTTTTTGTATAGCTAATAATGAAAGCAGTTAAATAAAAAGAAATAACCTTGATAAGCTATAACTTAGATATATATTAGATTCACAATCTTCTTAAAGATAGAAAATCAAAATAGGCTGAATATAAGAAACCTGGGTTATCGTAAGAATAATCATTTATGCAAGGTTTCTTATTACTTTACACGAATAGACTCAATAAAAAACTAAAAAAGTTGATATAAATGGGAACTGAGAATATTAAAGAGTTTGCTGATGCAATTAATGCGAATGAAGAAGTAAAAAAGATGCTAAAGAACTGGACAAAAATAGCTGGATATGTAATTGATGGTGAAGAATGTTACATTGAACATAAAGCGGATGGTACATGTGAATTTCATGAAGGAAAACCAGAAAAGGCTAATTTCACTATGATAGGGCCTCTAGATGTCATGGAAAAGATGTTTACAGGTGAGATAGACGCACAGAAAGCCTTCTTCGCTAAACAATACACTATTAAAGGGGATGTAATGGGAACTATGAAACTTTTGCCAGTAATGAAGAAGTTACAAGGTTAAATAAAACTTGTCTTCTTCTTTTTTATACCAATATCTTGATATATTTTAATTCATATTTCAGAATATCTTAAACTTTTGAAAAAAAAACTTATTTTTGCTGTTTTGATTAAACAGTTTATTTAACTCATATTCACTTTCTTCTTCAGTTAAAGGAACTTCTAATTGAATTTCATGTCTCATTTCAAACAACTTTTACGATAATAAATGAAAATGTTATCTGAATTCTAATTATTTAAGTACTTGAGTAAGCTTAAAATGTCATCTAGAGGTTCTAATCAGATGAAGTTAAAAGGCAATTAAATTATACACGTATTTTGGATAACTACAAGATTTTTACTTTCCTTTATTAGAAAATATTAACTAAATTTATCCCTTTTTGCTTTCCAATAAAAAAAATGATCCAATAACTCATAAATTCCTCCGAAAATGAAACAAAAGGTAAATATTGATAGTTAACTACATCCCAGTAATCAGTTGCGAATAGAACCTTATCATTGATTTAATCGGCTTTATTTGTTTTAGTTTTCTTTTATTATTATTCTTAACAGTAATAATCTCGATTTTAATCAATAAATAATCACAATATAGCACAAGAGCACATATAAATGTGAATGTAAGGTAACTTTCTTGTTAAATATTTCGTGTAGCTATATCTCATTAGTATAATAGCAGACATGAATAAAGAAAAATTGAATTTAGAATGGAGAAAGAAAAATGAAAGAAGCTGTAATTGTTGATTATTTAAGAACCCCCTTCTCACGATCACGACCTAATGCTCCTGAGAAAGATAAATTAAATGATTTCCGAATGGATGTTTTAGCTGCTAAATTAATCAAAACAATGATAAAGCGAAAAAATATCAACCCAAAAGAAATAGGAGACGTTTTGATAGGTTCAGCATTTCAAGTTATGGAACAATGGATGTATGGCGGACGGAGTATTGTAGCTCTTGCTGAATTACCAGAAACAGTAACCTCACAAGGGATCGATCGTCAATGTGGTTCCTCTATGAATACCATTCATACAGGTGCCATGCAAATAATGACAGGTCAATCAGACATTGTCGTTTCTGCAGGAATAGAACATATGACTCATATACCTATGGTAAATAATCCAAATATCGATCCACCAACATTTCTTGCTGTAGATGACAAGTATGATAAGTATGACTTTGGAACAGGGTTCGTTATGGGTTCAACTGCTGAAAAATTATTCAAGCAAGCAGCAGAGAAATTTAATTTAACTAGAGATGATCTAGATAAATATAGCTTAGAATCCCATGAATTTGCTGCAAAGGGTCAAGATGAAGGTTTTTTTAAGGAGGAAATTATGCCAGTCGAATTAGCTAGTGGGGAAATATTCGATATAGACGCCTCAGTTCGTAGAGGAAGTACAATGGAGAAAATGGCAAATTTATCGCCTTCATTCGATTTTGAAGGCGTAATTACCCCAGGTAATTCTTCACCCTTAAATGCAGGGGCAACTGCAATGGTTCTTATGTCTAGAGAAAAATCGAAAGAATATGGAATAGAACCATTAGCTACAATAAAATCTATGGGATGGGCAGGTGTTAATCCAGGTATAATGGGATTAGGGCCTGTTCCTGCTAGTAAAAAAGCGTTGAAGATGGCTGGTTTGGAAGCAAAAGATATCGATTTTTGGGAAATAAATGAAGCATTTGCTATTGTAGCTTTGAATTGTATCAAGGAATTAAATATTGACCGTAAAAAAGTAAATATTAAAGGTGGAGCTGTTGCAATAGGACATCCTCTTGGTGCAACAGGTACTCGTCTAGTTGGAACACTTGCTAGGATTCTAAACTGGGAAGATGGACAGTATGGACTAGCTAATGCTTGTATTGGTGGAGGTCAGGGAATAGCAACTGTGATTGAGAAGGGAGGCTAATCAATCACTTCATAGAAATAATTAAATTGTAAGGTGAAATTAATAATGAAATTTGAAGATATTAAACATGTAAGCGTGATCGGCGCAGGAGATATGGGGCATGGGATTGCTCAAGTCGCCCTGATGACTGGTTATACAGTAACAATGTATGATATTGAGGATGAATATACAGAACGTGGAAAAGGTCGTATCGAGTGGTCGATGGGGAAACTTGTAGAAAAGGCGCGAATTTCAGAAAAAGAGCGTGATCAATTTCTAGCAAATCTCTCACTAACAACTGACATTGCTGAAGCAGTTAAAAATGCAGATCTCTGTATAGAGGCAGCTCCAGAAAATATCGAATTGAAAAAAGAGATTTTTGGAAATCTGGATAAATTTAGTCCTAAACATGCAATATTAGGTACTAATACCTCAAATATGAGTATTGATGAAA
>JAUUVJ010000390.1 GCA_030589605.1 Candidatus Hodarchaeota archaeon
AAATTATTATAAGAAGAGAATCAAAAAAGATTCAAGAAATGTAATAAATCTATTGATTTCACTTTCAAAGATTTAGGTAAAACGTGGACTACAACGCTTACTGCAGGAGTACCAAATGATCTAGAGGAAAAAAAGATCGATAAATCTATTAAATACGACATACATGTAATCACTGATCCTGAAACTTGGATAGGTATAATACAAAGAGAAATCAAAGCATTATCTGCCGTTACATCTGGAAAACTTAAAATTAAGGGGAAAATGACCGATTTACTCAAATTAAAAAGAGTAATGTAAATTTACAGGATTACCTCTGAAGAAAATGCTCATTAATGATTCCATTTAAAGCTGATCATCAAGCCAAGCAAGAAATTCCTTTGAGGAGCCTTTGTATTCTTCCTTTTTTGGAGGAAGAGGAGAAGTTGTTTGTTTTGAATCTTTAGTTGCATTTGATTTTGGAACATCAGTTAACCAATCATCAAATGACTCACTAACAGATGGTTTCTTTTTTCTCTTGTTCTTAGTGAATAATCCTTTTCTTTCATCCAGTAATCTATGGGGAGTAATTATTGTTGAAATTCCTTCCATACAGCGTAAAAACTGAGCTGTTTCTGGAGGGATACCATATCCTTTTGATAAAACACGTATTTTACTCATAATTAAATCGGTTGCAGCTCGTAAGGCATAAGGATCATACATATCTCTTGAATCATACCAATCCATAAGGAATATAGGTTCTCCTACAACTATCGTTACCTTTTTTCCTAATGATGGCCAGTTACCACCATATGGAAGGACTCCATCGGTTCCTATTATACCAACTGGTACAACAGGAGAACTTGTTTCAAAAGCAAACCGAGCAACACCTACTTTTCCTTCTAATTCCTTTCGTGAATATCTTATATGACCTTCAGGAAATATGCCCAAAGCTTGCTTTTTTTCTAAAACAGTTAATCCACGACGTATCGCATCTTGATTACCTCTACGATTCACAGGGATAACACCGAAATAATCCATCATACTTCCCCAAAAGCGATTTCTCCATAAGGCGCTTTTTTTTCCCAAGAAAAAGATTCTTTTCTGTGATAGCTCAGAGGGAATAACCAATCCCATAAGAAAAGCATCTATTACACTTTCATGGTTTCCTGCGAATATAGCTCCACGTTGAAGTAAATCTAAGTTATTCTGCAAGTATTCGGATCCTTCAATACGAAAACGATAACCAAAAAGAGCACTGAATTGTACTAATTTACGAATCAAGCCATATTTTAAATCCGAGGTGCTTTCCGACATAACAACCATCAGTTGTATAGGATAACATCAATAGTACATTTAGAATCTTTCTTTTTTATTCTAAATTTTGGAACACGATTTTTATAAAAAGCATTATTAAGATAAAAAATGTTGCGATGAAAAGTACGGATTAGTTGTCTAGCAGGAATTCACTTGATTTTTCTTGGTGAAATAAATTCGCTCTATTATTTGTAGAATAATTGTGATTGCTTAACAGGGGGGGTTTTGATCGGTAAATGAAAATAAAAGGGATGAGAAAACGCTTATGATGCACATTGTGACAGTTATAAATGGTTTAGCAGTAGATATTAGTTTAGTTTTTTTCGATTTGATGAAAGAGAGATTTATGAATTCTTAAAAACAATTGAATGAAAAATACTGAAGCTTTTCTTTTCAATATTTTCTTATATGTAGATACATATCAGTCATTTTCATCCCTTTAATACAAAATCCTACAAAAGAAATCATGAGGATCGTTCTATCACCAAGTATGATTTGATCGAAAGCTTTACTGATAAATTATAAGCTTGAAGAATAGAGAATTAAAACCAAGTACCACTGAACGTAAAAAGAAATTATTTCAATATTGAAAATTAAATTAAGAACGATAATAATCAAGTCAATTTATCTAGGAAACCTTTTAATTGTGTATTAGTAAATAACAAGTATAATTGTAATTTCATAAATATTCGTAATAAATTATAGAATAATTGGGTTATAAAATGAGGATTGGTACCAGACTTGCTTGCGACAAATGTGGTCGCTTAGAATCATCGAAACTAAAAATTCATGGTAACCCTGCGGATTCTTCCAAACACCTTTGTGATGAATGCAACAAAATTGTGTATTCCGAATCTTTTCCTTCAATTCAAAGAGAAAAATAAGACTTTGTAATAGATTTTGATCGAACTTTGTTTTAATATTTTTAGTAGGGGATTATATCAATTTCTTATTAAATTGCACTAGAATAAATCATACTACAGTCTATTTTGATTTAATAGCGCAAGCAATTTTGCTATTACAACAGGGGTACTTCCAAGAGGTTTTCATATGTAGCTCCTTTTGGAGTTAAAGTACTTTTCTTAAGAATAATTCCATCTACATTCTGTAAACCAATTTTCAAATCTTGTGATTCTTCTATCTTATGAATAAGAGATGCTTTTTGGTCCTTTTTCAAATACTTGACTCTAGCAAGAGTTAAATGGGGTGAAAAAGGTCTTTTTTCTTTAATGAATCCAATTGGTATAAGTAATTCTTCAATAATTCCAGCTAATTGTTTGAGTTTCTCCGCACCATCAGATATTCCAATCCAGATAACTCTTACCCGATTAATATTGGGAAAACACCCCATAGTTTTTAAATATATTTTAAATGGAGAATATTTAATTTGTGAAATCGTGTTTTGAACAGATTCAAGTTGTTTGGTAGATATTTCTCCTAAGAATTTCAAAGTAAGGTGTAATTGAGACGGTTTAACTGTTCGAACTCCTTCATATTTCCCTAATTCTGATATTTGATTATTCAAAAGTATCACTATATCTGGATTGGTAATTTCTACACAGATAAATGAACGAACCATGATTAATTCCTCTAAAAAGATATTAAGTTAATAAAAATGAATTCATAATAAATTTTGGGAATATAGTTGTTATTAAATGAATGGTAAGTTCGTTCTTGAAAAACTAGTGATTTAATTATTCAATCTCCTTTCTAGAATTAACCCTGATTTTTCATATCCAATGTATTTTTTCCTTTAAACTTCTTGTAATTAGGAATAAAGAGAGTACTGCAATGGTATAAAATATTGCTGTGGTGGTGAAGGATAAAGAAAACCCATCAGTTTCACTAATCATTATTGCGCTTATAGTAGGGCTAAAACTTCGACCAATTTGATCTGTTGCTCGCATTAGTGATTGAACTGTTGCACGAGAAGATTGCGGAACATTATGTTGAAGTACCGTTGTTTGAGCAGGGGAAGACATATTCATTAGTACTATTCTGAACATGTAAGCAAAAATAGATAAAGGGAGTACGGTACTGTAAGCAAGAATTAGAATTAGAGGTATTGATAACCCTTGTGTTAAATAAATGACTCTTACACTACTTAACTTAGTAGCTAGAAATGGTATCATTCCCATAAAGAACGCTGTTATGATTTGAGTAAAACCCATTATTAAATTAATTTCAGAAGGAGTGAGAAAAAATCGAAGAAAATAAGGTTGTGTGAAAGGTACAAGAAATCCTGCTCCTATTCCTATGACTAGAGACATAAATAAGAATCCCATAATGAATTTACCTTCAGGTGTGTTCTTAATACTTTTGATATCCATTTTAGACCGATTACTGTTATCTTCTATTCCTTTTTGATCCTTATCGGGCCTTGCTAACAAAATAGCTGGTACTATTGCAACAGCTATTACTATTAAGGAGATTAAGAAGGTTAATTGAAGATTGATATGAGATAGCTCATTTTGAAAAAGCTCAAAAAAGAATGAAGAGAGAAAATAACCAGCAGCGAATCACGATTACACGAACTAAACTTTATTTCCATTTGAATCTGTTAGAAGAGGCTGGAATGATTATAGTTGTAGCTACTATACTCGAAGGACCCCATAAACGGAACAAAACTAAATATTATGGCCGTGCATCACGATCCCTTTTCATAACAGATCAGGAAATGAGTTTAAAACAATACCAAACTAGATTTAAGGAGTATGAAAAACTCGCGAATTTAATAGGTATAGAATTACCTCAAAATTTCTCGAAATTACCAAAAAAAATCTTAGAAACTGATCAAAAACGCTATACAAAACTAGCAAAGTGGTTGTCAAAACATGAAAATCTGATAGAGGCGAATAATATTGATTTCTCAGAAATATTTGAATTCATGAAATATATAGATAGAGTAAATCCAGCCCATATGGAAATCCTGAATCAACTTAATGATAACTTCCACAAGGAATTGGAA
>JAUUVJ010000069.1 GCA_030589605.1 Candidatus Hodarchaeota archaeon
AACAATATCTGCAGCGGAAAAAGAAGAACTCTTTGAGAAAATATATGACTGGAAAGCACGTCTATCCCCCTGAATTAAGGACAAAATTTTACTTCTTTTTACCTTACATTGACTCTCAGAAGTTATTAAAAAAATTTACACGTAATATGGATTTATATCCATTTTTTTTAACCAGATCTACCAGAAGTCCATTTCCTCCTGGTGATGGGTTCGGCAAACTCGTAGGAAGCCATCTGCTTTAGTTGGTGGTAGTTCACCCAGATCTTACGTGATTCCCACATTTATTACAGAAAAAGGCATTCTTTGGTAACGCAGCTCCACAGGCAGAACATTTTCGATGGTTATCTAAAAAAGTACTACCCGAACCAAAAATTTTCTCTTTTTCTTGGTTTTTTTCCATTTCAGGCTGAAAAGACGAGGCAGCAAAGGGAGAAAAGGATGAAGGATTATTTTTATTAGGTTCAGAGAAATCAAGAGGGCTTTTTGGTTGAGATGTGGATTGAAAAACATTTGGTTCAAAGCGAGAGGCAATATTTTCAAGGTATATTGTTACTTTATTCATATAAGGAATGAAAGGACATTCAGTTATGTTATCTCCTTGTCTGATTTCTTGAGAAGAAGATGATAGTGGTGCAAATTGTTTAAATCCAATTTTCAGGCCCTCCGCACTCTCTGTAACCGATATTCCTTGTTCTAATAATCCTCGAATTACTTCTTTGGCTGAATAAGTCCGTCCGTTAACAGAAATATTACCATTAATATTCTCGAAAGGTGAATTCAACCAAAAATACCTCATCTAGTATATCTCAATAAGGTATTATAAGCAAAATAACATCAGTGTAATATCAAAAATAGAATACCCAAAGCTTAGTATTTCTTTTTCTAATAATTAGCTCAATTTGTATCTAGATTATGATGTAGAACATTAATATCATACGACTTGTTTCATAATAAATTCACTATTACTTTAGATCAATTTTAACAATCTCATCGATGTAACATCATTAATATTCAAAATTATAATCATCAACCATAGAGATTACTATAGTGTTTCATTGAAGACAATGAATACTTTTTAAAGTATTACAGGTATAGAAATTATCAATAACCTAACAACCCCTAGAGGTGTAAAAAAAATGCCAGCCGCTTTTGTTTTAGTTAATGCTGAAATAGGATCTGAAGATGAAGTTTTAGAAGACCTTAGAGGTACTAAGGGTGTTATAGGCTCTTGGATAGTCTATGGCGTATACGACATTGTAGCCAAGATCGAAGCCGATACAATGGATGAATTGAAAGAAATTATTACCACTAACATACGTGGCCTAGAAAATGTCCGTTCAACTCTAACGATGATTGTTGTTGAAGGACAAAAAATATAAATTTCCGTAATTATTCTTAACTGGATTCAAATGGCTGCTAAAAGCAGCCAAACCCAGTCAAATTATTCCTTTTCCTCTTTTTTATTATTGAGGTCTTTTTAAAATTATACCATTCAAAAGAGCTAGTGTTGCGTGTTTAAATAATATAAAGTGGAATTTTTGCGAGTTATTAATATGAAAGAAATAATTAGTGGAATTAATTGGTTATTAGGTCAAGGTTTAGATTGCAATGTCTTCTTTCTTGAATCTGAAGGAAAATCGTTATTAGTTGATTCGGGGCTCGGAGGAGGGATGAGGCAACCTTTTGGAATGCAAAAGAATAGCGTTATTGAACTTGAAAAGATTATCAAAGTTAAAAAGATTAAACAAGTATTTCTGACCCATGGTCATATCGATCTCATGGATATAATAATCAATAGCCCTTTTGAATGCTTAGATTGTCAGAACTCATTTCAATCAAAGAGTTGTTGCTATGAAGGAAATAATTAAAGGAATTACTTGGTTACTAGGCCAAGGTTTAGATTGTAATGTTTTTATCATTGAATCAAAAGATGAAAAACTGATGATTGACTCAGGATTGGGGGGAGGAGTGACTTCAGCCTTTGGAACCAATGTGAATAGTAGCAAAATTTTGAATAAAGTCATTATTGAGAAGAAAATAGAGAATATATTTCTAACACACTCACATATTGACCATGTCGGAGGTGTTTTATCCCTTCAAGATAAATATGATTTTAATATTATAACTTCAGAAATTGAAGCTCAACACTTGGAAACAGGAGACAGCGCTTATATTGAACCTTTTCTTGGCTCAAAATGTCCACCACTAAAGGTCTCCAAGAAATTAAAAGAAGGTGCAATTCTAGAGGTTGGAGATTTCTCTTTTGAAGTGCTTCTAACTCCAGGTCATACGCATGGATCATGTTCCTTATGGGAATCAAACAAAAAAATACTGATTTCGGGTGATACAGTATTTCCTCAAGGTTCATTTGGAAGAACTGATTTACGCACGGGTAATAGCAAAGATTTAATTTCATCTCTGAATCGATTATCAAAATTAGAAGTTAAAATTCTTCTTCCAGGGCATATGCCTCCGATAATTTCCCTTTCTAAATCAACTACCAATTCTATTAAAGAATCATTACAAAATGCTAGGATTATGCTGGCCAATTATTGAAATAATCTTTTCACATGTTTCCTCTATTGAATTTTCATCATTATATACCTCAAACACCCTTTTTTCACAATAAAATTCAATAGAATCGTAATAGATTATATTCATAATTTCAGCTTCAATATTCTCCTCTATTTTTTCCTTTGAGTAATTACGTTCCGATAATCGTTCACGAAGTGTATTAATACCACAATGTAGAACGATGATAAGATCAAACACGTTTTTAAGGGGAATTATTGATCCAGCAAGACAAAGCCTATTATTTCTAGTTATAATTGCATTTAATTCTCTAGTAAGTAATTCTTCATCTATTATTACAGAGTCACGATTGATGTCATATCCAAAGAATAGCCCTTTCTCCAAAACAACTGAATTAATCTCTAGATAGGATAGGTTTAGTAAATCACAGAGTTTCTTGGCTACACTTGTCTTCCCTGTCGCTGTTACTCCTGTTATATATAATTGAAGAGAAGAGAAATTATCCATAAAACCCACTTAAGGAGTTAATAGGATTTCTTTATCTTTAAAACTTTTTTATTAATCCGATTATAGTGGAATTGAAATTTCAGAGTTCAGGATTAGGCTTCAAAAATGGGCGCTACAATAACATTTATAGCTGAAAAACCTTCTATTGCGCGAGCATTGGTACGTGCATTCTCTATTGTTTATAAACTTAAATTTAAGGGAAAAAAAAGTAAGTATTCACGGTTTAATTATCTGTTTCATTCTTCTCTAACAGATCAGGAAATTCAGTTTAATATTAAGAATGATGAATATCGCCTTCGAAACGGAGATGAAATGATAATAACTAGTGTAATCGGCCATCTCCTTAATTTTGATTATCCTCCACCATTCGATAAAGATACAAATTGGCAAAATTCTGATCCTATTGATTTAATAGACCTTGATCCTATTGAGGTTCCAATTCAAGAAAATTTAGTTTTGCACATTAAAGATGTTGGTAGTAAATCAGATGTAGTAGTTATTGCTACTGATTGGGATGGTCATGGTGAATCAATCGGTCGCCAAATCGTTGAAATTGCATCACAGGGGAATAAGCGGATTCGCCATGGAAGAATGCGGTTTACCAGTACAAATCCTTTTGCTTTACAAAGAGCATTTGAATCACAAACGAATCTAGATTGGGATTGGATAAAACAAGTAGATTCTCTGAGAAAACAAGATTTACGAATGGGTTCTTCATTGACCAGGTTTTTAACAGTTGGAGTACAGAACTATGGAATCCAGAACCAAATGATATCTTATGGCCCATGTCAAACTAGTGTATTATGGTTGATTACTAACCGATTTTTAGAGAACAGAAATTTTACTCCAGAAAAGTTTTGGAAAGCATCTATTAAAATCAAAGCATTTGAAGAACCTTTTTTCCTAGAATGGAAAGGTAATCCTTCAATTGACGAAAAAAAAGTAGATTCATTAATTCTCGAACTCAAAAAAATAAGCAAGGGCATTATAACAGAATATAATGAAGAAAAGGGTATTATAAAACGGCCTCTTCCCCTAGATACTGACACACTTGAATCAGAATGTGCTCAATTCTTTAAAATAAGTCCAAAACAGGTTGCTGATGTAGCAGAAAAATTGTATAATAATGGATTTATTACTTATCCCCGTACTGAAAGCTCATTTTATCATGAGAAGGATCTAACTGAATTAGCAAAAAAATTTCTTTCAAACAATGAATTTGGGAAAATTGCGAAAGAGAGCATTGAACTTGGTGGAACAACAAATCCGAGTAAAGGCCGATTTACAAAAGATCATGAACCAATAAAACCTGTAAAGTCAATAGATCGTTCAGATATTGAGAAAACATTTTCTAAAGTACCATCATTAATCAATTCTGCGTGGAATATTTATTCCTATGTTGTATGGAGATTTTTAGCTACTATACACATTGATGCTACTGTAATAAACCAATATATCATATTATCGGCAGTATCAGACGAATTTAGCGCCACTGGGAGAAAAATCGTAGATCCAGGATTTTTAGCCTTTTACACTTTCAGAACTGTTAGTGAAAAGAAATTACCTCAATTCACAAAGGATCAGGAATACGAATTTGAACCTTACAAACATCAAGGTTTTACTACTCCACCACATTTATGGAGTGAATCTCAATTAATCCGTAAAATGTCTGAACTGAACCTTGGAACCGATGCAACACGATCTACACACATTGATACTGTTCAAAAGCGAAATTATACAATAGTTCAAGGACCGAAAAGAGTTCTTATCCCAACCAAACTAGGTTTAGCGTTATATCAAGTTCTAACTCAAAATGCAGAGGATTTGATCTTACCTGAAATCCGAGGAAAAGTCGAATCATGGACTATGCAAATTCGAGATCATGAGAAAACACCTGAAGATGTTGACAACTTAGTTATTGAATTAACTACACATGGATTGCAAAAACTGAAGGCCAATCAAGAGGAAATATTTAACATCTTAGTTCAAAATTTTAAAGACATGACTGGTATCGGTATTACACTAGGTATATGTCCTGATTGTAATGGAAACCTTGTTCTTCAACAAGGAAAAGAAAAATCGCGATTTCTTAAATGTTCCAATCCTCTATGTGAAGCTAGTTTCCCTCTTCCTAAAAAAGGCATTATTTCATCAATTGATGATAAAAGCTGTCTTATCTGCAATGGAACTCCACTATTAATTTCATCAAAATTTCATAGTTGGGTTATGTGTCCAATCTGTTGGACTCGAAAGGCAGATAAAGATCGTCCTTGGTTTTGTAGCGATTGTGACAATGAAATATGTCCTTTTTCAGGATCATGGAAAATTTTCTCCCCCGAACAGCAGATTGGAAGCTGTCCTGAATGTGAGGGGGAAGTTTCCCTATTTCTCAGTGATAAAAGCTCACATATTGAGTGTAAAAAATGTAAAAAAACTTGGAAAACTCCTAAATTACGGAAAGGTACATCAATCACCCCCAGTGATCCGTGCTCGAACTGTGGTCGAAAAACCTTATTTATCATCAAAACAGGAAAGAAACCTTATCGTTTATGCGTATTTTGTTCATTGTTTTTTTTTGAAAATGAATAAATAGCATTTATTCAAACCAAAAAGTATAGTTTTATCAATTGAGTTTTTTTCTATATTATTAAGCAATATACTTGTTGAGCTACTCTTACAAACTATTATGAATTGCGAATGATATAAAACAATGATTATCAAATATTATAACTATCAATTCTCCACACACCAAATTTAATCGATACTGGTGAAATAGATGAGTACAACCGATAAACTTGGAAAGGATCCTGCTCCTGCTGCGATACGCTATCTAGTATTATTAAGTGTATTTACATCTTTATTAATGGCTATTTCATTTCTACCTAGGATGAGTGGGGCAAGTAGTGACGAACTAAGTTTTTTCAATAGTGCCATTCCAGGATTTGTAGTTTTTTCTATTTTTACCATGATTGAATGGTTTGTATTACGTCGTTCACGCAAAATGATTGGCCCTTATGGTATTGCTTTTGGTATTGAATTTATTAAAACCTTTTTACTTAGTATTGGGGCTAATATTTATATTCAACAAGTATCTGGTGCCTCTTCAGCAGATTTTTTCCTTTTACAGATGAATTCGATAGCAATTATCTTTTTACTAGCATTAACTAAGATTGCGAGATCAAGAATTGATACTCTCGCTCAAAAAGATGTAAGTCGACACATCCTAAACCTATTACCTACTCTACTGATCTTGGCTATATTTCTTGGTACATATGGCACGGAAATAACTGGATTCGGTATACCTCGACAGAGAAGAAATTTTCCCGATTATACTGATCAAGCAATTGATTGGTCAATGTTCAATACTCCTACTTGGGATGCATCTTATCTATTAGAAAATCTTATGGATCAATTCACAGCTGGATTAAGCGCACCTGATGTCCCTTTGTTTTATGTACAGAGTGATGATATACTTGATCCACAAGGAACACCGGTTTATTGGCGATTGGGGAGTCTAGAAACATATAAATATTTTGATAAAGATCCTTATTCAACTAACTGGGACAACACAGACAGTCTTAAAAGAAGATTAACACCAACACCGCAAGGATCACCTTATTCTCAAGAAATTGATCCATCAGATCGTGATACTCAATTCACGCTGAGAATTCCTCTGGATTATAATAGTTCAATAGCTGATGTCACTATCCATCCATATTTTGACAATTATCTTCCTACAACTTGGAATGGAGGAAATGGATCATTTGTAGACGCTAGTTCATTCACTATGAATTCAGATAATCTGTCGATTCAACCTTTTTCGGGAAATCCATTATCTACATCTACCGTAGAAACGCGCGAAGTGTTTCCTATGGCTACTACCAACGATCTTCTGGGTATAGAAGCCAATATTCAAGGATTTGGAGTAACATCTACTGAAGAAGGAACTTTAGAATATACCATGGATTATAAAATTCCGAATTATCCTAACACTATTGCTTTTTCAATGGGGGGTAGTGATAGTGATTATGAGACAGCTGTGGGAAGTTCAGCTGAATGGGATGCCATCAAAAATCTATATCTTCAACTACCCAATTCTTCAGATGCTTTACCAACTGGACAATGGTATGTGAATGATGGACTGTACCCAGTTCCAGGATCACCTACCTATAGTGATTGGGCACCTGCTGTATCAGAACGTGCAGATAACTTCACACAAACCTTTTCCGCCCAAAGTGCCTTTCTTAAAGCTTATGGAGTAATGCAAGAATTTGGTGAAAATGGGGGTTTCTCTCATTTAAATTTCAGTCAATCGATGTGGGTTGGACAGCAAACAGGCCTTATGGCTCACCCTAAAAAATATGAGGATTATAATGAATGGTTTCTACGCACTGGAGAAGGAGTATCAATTCATTTTGCAAGCTTATATTCCACAATAATGCGAATGATGGGACTTCCAAGTCGAGTTGTTATAGGATACATAGCAGGTAATAGCTCAATAGATTATTATCCTTATCGCATGATTTCATCCAGATATCTTCATGCATGGTCTGAAGTATTACTTCCTATTGATCCTCTTATTTCAGCTGAAAGAGTAGAATGGGTTAGTTTTGATCCTCTTCTCAATTATCTTTCACAGCAGTATGGGTTTAGTTTACCCGCTGATGCTCTTCCTCCTCCTTTAGAAGCTAGATATGCTATGATTGATCCAACTTATGATATTGCTACTAATGGATTACAACAAGCTATTGTTGATAATTCAACCAGTCCAAACGATTGGATTCTTCAACGTTGTGTTGTAGATAATAAAGAAAATTACTTTGGCCCTCCTACAGTGAATACACTCAACAATAACCAAGCTATCAATGTATCTGTTCGTTTATTGAATGTTCCTTCATTAGCATCATGGTTTTATTCACAAAGTAATAATATAACATTTTATATTGGAACTCATGGAGAAAAGACAGATGGTGTTTTTGCAGGTTGGGCGATCACAGATGAATTCGGATTAGCTACCTTGGATGTAACTATAGATGTAAGTGTTCATGGTGTCAGAACTGTAGAATTTTACGCTCTTGTTGCTGACTTCACGTTAGAACAAGCAGCTATTTCTTGGATCTATGAGTTAGATTTCTAGCTTGAGAATTTTCTGAATTGTATTAAAAATTTACACAGAAAATAATATCCTTTTTTCCATTAATGATAACCATCACGCTTTCCTTTTTCATCTTGTGCCTTTAATGAGAATTTCTTAAGCCTCGTAATTTTCAGTTTTAAAAAAACCCTTTAATGGATATTTTTATACAAAATGAGCACATTTCAAATTTTTTACAAAATAAAAATAAATAAATATAAAAATAGAGGTAAAGTGTCCTTTTCAATATATATACGTTAATAATTTTCATTGCTATACAAAAAACAGCATTATTTAAACACAAAAAACGGAGAATGAGTTAAAAATGGCTAAAGACAAGATATATGGTTACAGTATATTCCTAATCACGATTTTACTCCTAATTCTTTACACACTTTATGTACCAATTCAAGCATGGCTTTCATCAGGACCAAAAGAACTTCAAGATCTCATGATTCAGCTAAATCCTTTGAACTTACAAGTTGCTGATCTGGTAATGTGGCCAGTATATTTAGCAACACTGTTGATAGGCTTCATTATTGCTTGGATAGGTATTACAATGGCTACAACCCCACCTCCAGAACCTATTGATCTTGATGATCTCAATCTTGATGATGAAGAGTTTGAAGAGGAAGAAAGCAAAGATTAAGAAGAGATTTACCGATCTTACTAAATGATTCTTTTCTTCAAGTTCAAATTTTTCTATTTTTTAGATTTTTTCTAATTCAGCTCATAACAGTCACTAGTTTTTTTCTTGGATGTTTTTCATAAATTCGGGTCTGGAATTCCTATTAGATCATCAAGAAAGTTGGGATGGTAAATTGCTAGAAAGAAAAGAATAAATATTAAAATACCTACAAACATTATTTGTTTATCTAAAAATAATAATTCAGCTCTTCTTCCTTCTATACTGTTACGAGAGGCTAAATACAAAAAACGAAATATAACAAAAGTAAAAAAAGGTAATGCTAGAACAATAAATACTGTTTCATTTGGATGACGTTCTATCAAATAAATAAAGATGGCAAGTAGTTCAATGGCTACAACTGTAGCCAAACTTTGATCAAGAAGTTCTTGAGTGTACATTCCTAGAACTTGTTTATGATGTTTTGCTTTTGCACCTAGAAATGTAAGATCTCCCTTTCGTTTAGCTAAGGATAGCATCATTGCAGTTATAAAACATAAAATAATGAGCCAAGGAGATACTGAAACCGATATTAACACTGCTCCTGCGATCGCACGCCAAACATAGTTTACTGAAATCGTGATTACATCTGCAAACACTATTTGTTTTAGAAATAAAGAATATACTTGACTAGTTATAAATAATCCTCCTAATACTAAAATAAAAGCTTTTTTTGAGGGAATAGTAACCGCAACGCTTGTTGAACTATCGATTGACAACGGTAGAATCATTATTATTGTGAATAATAGTAGAATTAATAATAGTGCAATGATGATTACTTGAAAGGTGGATATCTTACCAGAAGGTAATGGACGTTTGCTTTTTTCAGGATGATGTTGATCTTTTTCTCTATCTTTGAAATCATTTATTATATAGGTTAATGATGAAAGTATACAAAGAGCTATGAACGCTAAAGCAATTGGTATCCATAAATCAAATCTAAACAGATTTACTGAAAAAAAAAGTCCGAAGAATACCAAAATGTTCTTGTAATATTGATGTGGGCGTAGAAGAACTATAACAGCTTCTAAACGGGTAGTTATAGAATAAGTAGTACTATGATTGTCATTCATTATTTCGAGTTCCATTTAAAATTCTATTATCTTTAAAACATATTTCAGTTTATTTTTCATCTATAGTATTATTCTTTGAAACTTATCATTTCAAAAAGGACTATTCCTGGGTCAAGATCGTCGCCAATTGCAGCTAATATATTATCAGAATCTATTTTCAAAGCAACTAGATAACGATTTGATCTTCCTTCTTTAGCTACGAATCCACGATTATTATACAAGACCATTTCATATATTTCCTGATTACCAGAGAGTCTAATCGGCATTGCTATTTCAGAATCTATAACAATCATTAAATTGGATTTGATAAGGGCGTTAACAATAGATTCACTTCCAATTTTGTCTATTACTCCTTCATTTCTATTAAAAAGTACGAGTGCTTCTACATCAAGCTTTTTTTGCATGGATTTTAATGGTAAGAAGGACTTTTTCAACATATAATTCCCTTATAAAAACCTTTAAAAAAATTATAAGAAATTTCGTGTCTAAGTACGAATTGATAATTGATGATTTATTGATAAAAAAATCTAAGAAAGAAAAGGTACGATTGATTTGACTGATCTAACTTCTTTTCAGCGACTGGAGTTAATTTTAATCCCAAGTACATTCCTATTGAGTTTGGTATTTATTTTCTTGCTGGGATTGAATATGATTGGAAGTGAAGTATTGAGTATTATAGGTATCCCAGTTCTTCTTGGTTTAATAATCGGTAGTTTATTTGTTCTTATTATAAAAACAAGATACTTCATCTATGATTTTCTTTCTTTAGAAAAATTATTTCGGTTGCTAGTGATCATTGGAGGTTTAATACTAATTCCTTTAATTCTTACTCAAATATTGGGATATATTAGCTCCAATATGATTTTTTCCTTCTTAGCTTTAATCTTTTCGCTGATTGGTACAATAATGGGGATAACATGTCTTATGTTGTTGTATCATAATAGTTTTACTCATGATCTATCAGGATGATCCGTGCGTCCACAACAGATACTCCTTTCTCACTAGCGAAAACAGGATTTAAATCCAACTCCTCAATCTCTGGATTATTGGCAATAAAATTGGATGTTTTAATTAATAATTCTACCAATGCTTTTTTATCCACAGGTGGTTGACCTCTAACGCCATTAAGGATTTTTGCTGCCTTGATTTCTATAAGCATTTCGGTAGCATCTTCTGGTTCAATAGGAATTAATCGAAAAACGACATCTTTTAGAATCTCAACATAAATTCCGCCTAAACCAAATGCTAAAATAGGACCAAACATTGGATCAAGAGTACTCCCTATAAGTAGTTCAACTCCTGATTCCATTTTTTCGATAATTATACCTTCAATCTTAGCATTAGGCAGTTTTTGAGAAATACTTTGTTGCATTATTTCATATTGCTCTTCCAACTCGCTTTCACTTCGTATACCAGTTACTACTCCTCCGACATCACTTTTATGGATAATATCTTCTGAACTAACTTTCATTGCAACAGGGAAACCAATTTTTTTTGCTATTGTAAGAATTTCAGGTAAGTTTTGCCCGAATCCTGTGGGATTTACTGGGAATCCTTCTTCTTCTAACATTTTTTTAGATTCTTGAACAGTTAGAACTTTTCGCTTTTGTTCTATTGCTTCTTTTAATAATTTTTTAGTTTCAGACAATATTAATTACCCTTATTACCGTTTTAGTGAACATATGCTCTTTTTTCAGGATTTCCATTTTTAGCTTTGGAGCTAGATTGTTTTGCTTTCTAGTTTAGAAACACCACTAATATGTGTACCATCAGGAGACTTCCCCTTTAAAATCGTGATAAATTCATCTCCATCCTCTAAAACATCACAACAATCAGATATTATTGAGTATATCGTAGCACGAGTTCCAAGGCTCCGAACTCCTGCTAATACCAAGATCCAAGATCCTTTTTTGTTTGGATTTTCAAATCGTGCTATCATTCCATGAGCAGGATGAGAATATTCATCTTCTATTCCTACAATTCGATTCTCAATGAAATAAATACCAAATTTTGATTTCAATGTATCATTAAATTGGTAAGTTAGTGTATTTGTTATGTATCCACATATTAATATGAGATTTTCTTCCTGATTGTGACTATTTTTTGTATATTCCAAATCTGTATTCACAAAATTATGAAAATTGGGATTAATTTGTAAAGGGAGATGATTTCCTATATATAAACAGAGATTACCAGTAAGATAACCATCTCTTGATATAGCATCATACTTACCATGAGGTTCTGCGCTCCCGACTACAAT
>JAUUVJ010000349.1 GCA_030589605.1 Candidatus Hodarchaeota archaeon
ACACTTCTAACTAGAAAAGGAAAATTGATGTTGAATATTCTACCATTAGTTTCCTAAGAATATCCTGTTACCTAAGTCGATGTTGACGATTAATCTATCATAGCGTTCTTATGCTAAAATATTTAATTTAAAATTCATTTCCCCAGAACTCAGATGAATGAAGTTTTTGTACACATTTTTTTTTCGTTAATTTGTAAAATTCCTTCGTTGGGTAACTTAAATCATGAAATTCAATTCGATATTTCTCGAGATCTAGAATTACTAGAGAGATTGTGCTTCCAGAACCATCTCTTGGTTGTCCTATTGATCCAGGATTCAAAACAATTTGGCCTTCATTAGGTTCAACAACAAACCTCTTTGGAAATTCTGATTGCTTTCCTCCTTTTTTATCCCCGATAAGCGACCAGTAAGATGGATTATCTCTTGTTGCAATAAATCTTTGATGAGTATGACCAGTAATAATCATATTCGAACCCCTCAGATTATTTTTTTCTTCGAGACGATTGATTAAGAGATCATACCGTTGAATTGGTGGTGGTCTTAAGTAGGATCTAACATTAGCTCTCAAATTGTCCGAGGGAGTTCCATGGACGAGATACATGTTCATTCCTTCCAATGTGAATATTTGTTTATAGTTCAATGTTTTTAAGAATTTATAATGAGTTTCATTTATTTCATCAGCATTTCGATCTAACATCTCCATTGCGGCCCCACGGAATTTGAAGGTTTTAATCATATCAAAGTCCTCTTGCACATTGTCATTATTTCTTGAACCATATCTGTATCGGACTCCAAGATCATGATTTCCTAAGCAAGAATACTTCTTTATTGGAAGGTCTACTAGAGCTTCAATACATTCTTGTGGTTGAGGTCCATAACCAACAACATCACCTACAAATAAAAGAACATCAATTTTACCTTCTAAGAACTCAAGCCCAGTCTGAAACGCAAAAAAATTGGAATGAATATCCGATATGATTCCACATTTCATTTTAAACACCTGTAAGAGTTAAGTAAATTCCGATTCTAGAAAATATTATATTTCTCTTCTCTATTTTTTTTCTATTTTATTTACTATTTAATGGGTAACATTCCATAATAGAAGTTATTTTCCCTTTTCGCAAAAATACTTGACGAGTAGCTTTTCTGGTTAAACTACCTCTATGAGTAATTAGGACTAAAGCTGCATTTGTCTCTTTTCGATATAAATCAAGAACTTCTAAAATAGCCTTACTTGTTTCACTGGCGATCATAACAGTAGGTTCATCTGCAAAAATTACTTTAGGTTGGCTCAAAATGATCCTGGCTATGAGTAATCTAAGTTCTTTGTCCTTTTGTACAAAACTTGAAATTGCTTTATGAGATGAGGCTTTTAAAAAGTCAGAATAACGTTTTTTGCCTCTTTCCCCAACATGATCCTGCATCACAGTCTCAGTAATATGATGGATAGACCAGGCTGGAATACCAAAACTTACTGCTTTCTGCCGATATTGATTTTCGATGTCTGCTATTTGGAAAGCAAGCTTAACATCATTTCTAATTATATTCTCAATTTCCTCATTATCCTTATTTACTAATTCATTCACTTTAGTTCTAAGAATAGGAGATGTTAAAGATGAAGTGTCGAACGAGGTACTGCGGGTTTCGAAAACATTGACTCTCTTTCCATCCCCGATCAATACATCATCCTGAATATAAGCCATTCTTTGTTGTTTGAGGAATTCGATCCTTTCTTTATTTTCCATATTAGTAATTAGTTTACTATTAATGAATACGCCTCCTATATCTACAGGAGCTAATCCTGCGAGAGTTCGAAGTAGTGTTGATTTACAGGATCCGCTTGGTCCTCTGAAAACTAAAAATTCACCAGGATAAATAACCAAATTTATATTATCAAGAGTTCTATAGTATGATCCTTCTTCTTCAAAGGAGGAAGATACATTTCTTAGCTCGATTAGAGCATTTTTTGCTATATTGTGTTCTTCAAGCGTATCAACAGGTGATTCTGCGATTTTTAGAATTTCAGGACGGTGGAAGCTATCTTGAATTTGGATACTTTTCCTCTTTAATTTTGTAGCTGCATTATAATCTTTAAGTTTGTTATAAACGAGGATTAAATCATCTAATAAAGTTAAGTAATTTATTTTATTACTAAATCTATCAATTAAGCTTAAACCAGCCTCTAAATCGGTTATAGCTTCTTCATATTCTCCTTTTTTACGGAATACCCGCCCCTTTGATGCAAGACTGTTAGATGCGAGATTATCATTCTCAAGTTCTAAAGAGGCTTTATAACTTCTTTCATAATATTCAAGAGCTTTATTTAACTCTCCTTGCTTTTCATAAATATCGCCGATATCACTAAGGGTTATAATTTGTCTTTCTTTAGCTTCGTTGCTTTCGATGGCCTTAAAGATAGATTCAGCTTCAAAAAAATAATCTAATGCACTTATTTTTTTATCTTTGGTGTATGATTCCTGTCCAATTAATCTTAGTAAATTTCCTTCCCAAAGTTTAATACATTTTTCGTTTCTTTCATTTAAGGGTAACCTAAGGTATTCTCCTCTACTTTCATCCAGAGCTTTGGTGAACGCATTTCCCCGTTGAAAAGTTAAACAAGTACTTGCGTATTGTATGTTCGCTTTAACTTTAGACAGCTGATTTGGAGCAATTTTCATGAGATATTTAGCATAAGCTTCAGATTCCTCGAAATAACCTTTTCTCTCGAAAACTTGACTGATTGCCAAAAATCGGTCGAAATATTCAAACGAATCAGGATTGAGATGTAAGAGGCTTAGAGCTTCGTCGTAATTCCCCTTTGCGATCAAATTTTGAACTGAATTCATTTAAACCCCTTTGTTATATTTTCAAAAGTAATTTACATTTTAATAATCTTTGTTTTCATTGTTTTATTGCAATGTCTAGGAAGATCAACTGTGAGATTACATTGCTCACAGATAACCTTTTGTTTAGCCTGAAAACAATATTAAATGTTTAAAATATTACTTATCCTTCTTTTAAAGATCGGATTACGATTTGAATAAGTCTGTTGAGGTCATTAGTAAGATAATCAAGTGTTTCTGAAAGTTTCGATTCAAAAGAATAGATTTTTCGTTTCCAATAGTTTTCAAGATCCTGAATATCCTCTTTCCAGCAGATTAAGGATTCAGATAATAACTGAATAAGCATTTCAATTGATGAATCGTCTATCATTTCAATAACGTCATTGACTTCGTTATTCAGGGATTGGAGTTGTATATCTATTGAATTAAGGCTCCCTCCTAGATCTTCTCTTAGAATGTGAAAAAAATCTACTATTTTCTGGTTATATTTGAATAAATACTCATCCAAAGGATCCATAAGTGAATCTGGGAAGAATTTTCGAAGATTTTCTCTTTTATCGGGTGTTAATCGTGTAAAAATTCCTGTACTTTTTAATCTCTCCCCTCTAGATTTTATTTCGGAATCTATTTGCTTAGTGAATTCATTGAATTCTTTTCCAATTATTTCTGGAAAGTTACTTGAAACTTTGATGAACTTCATAAGAGTTCCAAGAAGATCAAGAAGCTCTTTCTCCTTAGGACTCTGATTAATAAATAGACTTATCTTACGTAATTTAATCTGGATTTCGTTGGATGCTTCGGCAAGAGAGGTACAAATCGAGTAATGAATCTCATTTTCAACTGATTCCAAATGAGGAGTAAAATCTTGATCAGAAAGGCTCTCAGGAGTCATTTAATTTCTTTTCCGAAACTTGATAACCCATTCAGTTCTTTTTTTTTCGACTATTTTGAAGTCTCCATATAAGCTACTATGGGTCTTTGTCCTTGACTTTTACTTCATAATACTTAAGGACTCTTATTTCATTATGCTTAAGGTTTCACGGCATAATTTAGCTGCTAAAAAAGCTGTTATCTGGGAGTTATCAAAATTTGGGTTATATTCTACTATATCAAAAGCATGAAGAGGTAATCCTGAAAGACCATGTAGAAAATCAACAATTTCAGTTGTTATTAATCCTCCTGGTTCTGGATTACCAATTCCAGGAGCAAAACTAGGGTCAAAAATATCTAGATCAATAGATAAGTAAATGGAATCAACCTTTTTGTTAAACATTTCTTTTGCAATTTGTGCGGTTCCTTCAGGGCCATGTGTTTGGAATTCTTTTCTAGAGATCATTTTGATCCTATTTTGATTTGCATATTCAATCTGTTTAGGAGTTAATGCACGCAAACCAACCTGTAGAATGTTACTAGTACGGATATTCGTTTCATCAATTATACGTCTTAAGACACAAGCATGCGAATACTTATCTCCTTCATAATCATTGTATAAATCATGATGATCATAAAGATAAATTATACCAACAATTTTTTTATTATAAAAACCCGATTTAAAGAGTGAAATGAATGAAAAACAAGTTATAAGATGATCTCCACCAAAAAAAAGAAAAGAACTTGTGGTATTCTTGGAATATATTTCTTTAAGTGAAGTTAATACAGCCTGTTGACAAGCTAAAGGATCATCATTCGAGTTTTCGATATTGCCATAATCATAGAGTTGCCATTTCGATATTAAATCAATCTGTGTTTCTGAAAATTGGTTATAAAGAGCACTAGTAGTTGCTTGACGAATTAAGTCAGGGGCTTTAGAACTTCCTTTACGATATGACGAGGAATGATCCCATGGTATTCCGATTGCAATTAAGTTGGCTTGTTCAAGATTACAATTGTTAATTCCAAAGAATAAAGGAATATTATCAGAAGAATTCATTTTTCACAAACTTCCTAACCAATTCGATTTCAATCTTTATTGTATATATTTCTTATGCCCACAGATGAAAAAGGATTGAAAATGAGGATTATTAAATGCTCAACTAATGGATAGAAACCTTATTATTAAGTGGATTTACTTATGAATGAAATCAGAAAAGAAAAAGATCTG